>JAGWYI010000353.1 GCA_018969455.1 Bacteroidota bacterium
GATTGGCTCTAGGGAAGGTCTTTTGGTGGGTATGCCCAAAAAATGGAAAAATGAACTGGATGGCTACCACATTCAACGCATTCGGGCTTCTGGCCCCAATTTCTATATCCTGGCCGACAGCGAATTCTGGTTTGTACAATCCGATCGATTCAAACCCGTAGCAATTGATGAAAAAGCGCTCGACGGAGAAGCCGTCGATTTTGATTTCGATCCTTCCGGCCAATTGTGGATAGTTTCGAGGGTACTTAGCAAATACGATTTGAACAGCGACGAATTTGAATCCTTTAGTGGCCCTGAATATTTCACAACCGAATATGGCCGCTGCATTGCCGTCGATTCGGACGGAACTGTGTGGGTAGGCTCGGAAGACAAAGGATTGTATCGCATCGAAAAAGCCGCGTCCTTTACGGTTATTGCCAACATTGAACAAGCACTCAGCTGCACTGGAAACGGAAAAGATGCCGCCCTCCTGGTTAAAATTGAAGGCGGAAAAGCGCCTTTTACCTACCAATGGTCGCCCGCCGGATTGAGCGGAAATAATCCCAAAAACCTTGCAGCGGGGATGTATACCGTAACCGTAACCGATGTTACTGGGGTTACAAAAACGGCCAAGGTAGAAATTGAAAATGCACAACCCAAACTGACTGTCACCCAAAAACGACCGGAATCGGATGCAGGTAAAAAAGACGGTATTGCCGAATTACAGATCACAGGCGGCGCAAAACCCTTCCAAATTGCCTGGAGCAATGGCGCAAGCACTGTTTTGAACGAAAAATTGAGCGAAGGCTTTTACAGTGTCACGGTAACCGGAAACAATGGATGTACCGCTACCAGCACTGTTCAGATTTCCCAAAATGTGGCCCCCCTATCAGTTACGATTCAAGAGCAAACCAACATCAAATGCAACGGAGGTACCGGCACAATCAGGGTTGATGTAGATGGAGGGAAAGGCCCCTTTCAATACCGATGGAATAATCCGGCTCTGCAAGGCGATCTGGTAAGCGGTATTGCCGCCGGCGCCTACCAACTTACGGTCACAGATGCCAAAGGAAATTCGGTCGTGAGTGCAATTACCCTCCAACAGCCAGAACCCATTTTGCCGCTTGCACAAGCAAGCGCTCCTGCAGGAACCGGAAAATCCGACGGAAAAGCGCTGGCTGAAGCCAAAGGAGGAACCGGAAAATACAGTTTTGCCTGGGATAACGGAGAAAAATTGGCCAATGCGGTGCTGCTTTCGGCAGGAAAACACAACTTTACCGTTACAGATGCCAATGGGTGTACTGCCGTGGGGGCTTTGGAAATGCGTGAAAATGTGCTGCCCTTGAGTGTGACCATTCAGGAAACGGGCGCCATCAAATGCGCTGGCCAAAGTACCATGTTGAAAGCAATGGTAAATGGCGGAAAAGCCCCTTTCCAATTCAAATGGTCTATTGCAGCCCTGAATGGCGATCAACCGGATAAAGTTCCCGCCGGCCTTTACACGCTTACTGTTACCGATGCCTTGAAGGGAACCGCTACTGCCAGCTATCAGGTAAAACAACCCGATCCGCTGGAAGTACAGGTACGGATGGTATCGGCGGCTTCCACCGGCAAAAACGATGGCAAAGCCGCCGCAGATAGCAAAGGAGGCTCAGGCAAATACATATATGCCTGGGATAGCGGCGAAAGTACCGCCAACGCACTAAAACTGGGACTGGGAAGGCATACAGTTACCCTCACCGATGCCAATGGATGCTCCACCGAGGCGGTAGTAGATATGAAAGAAAATGTTTTACCGCTCAGCGTGGAAATCCAGGAAACTGAAAGCATCAAATGCAACGGAGGAACCGGAAGCTTGCGGGCTTTGGTAAGCGGCGGCAAAGGACCCTATCAATGGAATTGGAATGAAGGCGCTGGAAAAACTGAAATACTGAGTAACGTAAAAGCCGGACCCGCTCAAGTATCAGTTACGGATGCCGTGGGCAACAACGCCACTGCCAACTTCACCCTCAAACAACCCGATCTGCTGGAAGTGGTGGCCGTTGCCTCCAATCCGGCTTCTACCGGGAAAACGGATGGAAAAGCACTGGCTCAAGCCAAAGGCGGCACCGGAAAATACAGTTTTAAATGGGACAACGGGGAAACCCTGGCCAATGCCGTAAAACTGACTGCCGGTACGCATCGTATCACCCTTACCGATGCCAACAATTGCAGCGCCAGCACCAGCGTCGAAATAGCCGAAAACATCCAACCCCTGGCATTGCGCCTGGAAGAAAGCGGAAAAATTAAATGCGCAGGCCAAACAAGCAGCATCAAGGTCGTCTTATCAGGCGGCAAACCCCCTTTTCAATATTCCTGGAACAACGCCGCCCTGAAAGGAGAATCGCCCGAACCTGCCCTAGCCGGAATTTATCAACTAACTGTAACCGACGCAGCCAACAACACCGCTTCCGCAAGCTTGAACATCCGACAACCTCAACCCATAGCCATAAACGCCATGGTAGTTGCTTCCGCAAGCACAGGAAATGCCGATGGAAAAGCCAATATAACAGCCCTCGGCGGTGTTGGCCGATTTGAATTTGCCTGGGATAATGGTGAAAACACAGCCAATGCCGTAAAATTGGCGCCCGGCCGCCACAGCGTTACAGTAACCGACGGCAATGGATGCACAGCATCTGAATCCATCGAAATTACCGAAAATATCCTCCCCCTAACCCTCGCTTTGCTCGAAACCGGATCCATTAAATGTGCAGGTGAAAAAAGCGGCATTAAAGCAACCGTCGGAGGAGGCAAACCACCCTATCAATACAAATGGAATAACCCTGCCTGGAATGCCGCAGAGGTGGCTTTTGTTGTACGTGGCGTGTATATACTCACGGTGACAGATGCCGTCAACAAAACTGCGGTGGCAAGCATAGACATTAAAGGGCCTGACTCTCTCCTGGCTGTAATTAAACGCAGCGGCGGCGCTACAACCGAACGCAGCAAAGATGGCTGGGCAACCGTAGACATCAAAGGCGGAACCAAACCATTCGGCATTCTGTGGGACAATGGTGAAACCATCGCCGCCGCTGCAAAATTGCAACTCGGAACCCATCAAGTAACAATAACAGATGCCAACAATTGCAGCGCCTTTGCCAGCATAAACATCGGAAAACGAATTCTGCCCGACCTCACACCAACCACCATCACCAGCGGACAGGTAATCAAGGTGGAACAAATGCAGTTCGAAGCCGACAGCGCACGCCTCACCCCTTCCTGCTATCCGGTATTGGATGAAGTGTTCAGCTTCCTTCAAGAAAATGGCGAAGTGGTCATCGAAGTAGGCGGACATACCAGCAGTCAACCCTCTGATGCCTTTGCCGACCGTTTGTCTACTGCAAGGGCAAAAGCAGCAGCCGACTACCTGATCGCAAAAGGGATTGACGCCAAAAGGGTGCTGTATAAAGGCTACGGAAAACGCAAACCCATCGCCAGCAACAGTACCCCCGAAGGACGAAAACAAAATCAACGGGTGGAAATCCGAATCCTGGAAATTAAAAAACAATAGTCCTGCATGAAAATGTGGTTTGGCAGGATTTTTGTGAAGCGGCAGCAGCATTTATTTAATCACAACCACACGCTTTGAATAGAATGATTGTAAAAGCTGGATCTGTCTTTTTAATGCCGTCTCTCATCCATGGAAACTGAATTCAGTTCTGATTGGGAAATAGCGCCCGAAGCCAGACATCCTTCTTTGTCTTGGTTAAGTGTAAACTCCGATGGAATTATCCAGCGTGTCAACCCATTGACGGTTGAATTACTGGGCTACAGCCAAAAGGAATTGTTACAAGGCTTTTTTTGGGCCGATCTGTTTGACAAAGCGCACCTGAAATCCGAATTATTACCGGCTCTTTTCACTGGGCAAACGGTACATCCAGAGGATGCACTCCGGTTTTGGGCCAATTTGCCCGAAATTGAATGCGTTTTGGTTCAAAAATCGGGCAAAAGGCTGCATGCAGCAGTAGCCATCACCCTGACCCAAAGTGAAAATCAGACCGCTAAAGCATATTCCATTTTTTTCAGGGATATTTCTACTCAGAAAAAGGTAGAAGCCGATTTGCATTTGCTACGCGACTACCTTCAATTATCGACCCTGGCAACCAATATGGGCGTTTGGGATTATGATCTAATTGAGCATACCCTGGTATGGAACCCAAACATGTATTCCTTGTTTGGCGAAAGCCCCACTTCCCAATTATCACCCAAGGCCATCTGGGAAATGCGGGTCCACCCCAAAGACCGAAACAAATTGGAAGACGCCATTCGAGCCGGACTTGAATCGGAATACCTTTTTGATGCTTCATTCCGGGTAATATGGCCCGACGGCTCGGTTCACTTGCAAAAATCGCACATCCTGGTAAAACGCAACAATGCCGGAAAACCCATCCGTATGATTGGCGCTAACTTTGATGTGTCCAAACAAAATCAGGAAAGTGAGTTGTTGCGCTTGCTGAGTTCGGCGGTTAAAAATACCAACGAAGTAATTATTATCACCGATGCAGAACCCGTAAAAGGAGTTTATCCCTGTATTCGGTATGTAAACCAGGCTTTTGAAAAACTAACCGGGTATACCCCCGAGGAAGCCATTGGCGCCAGCCCCCGTTTTTTACAGGGCCCTAAAACGGATCGAAAAGAACTTCAACGCATCAAGCAGGCCTTGCAAAAATGGGAACCCATCGAAGTTGAACTCATCAATTATAGAAAAAACGGGGAAGAATACTGGGTTAATCTCTCCATTTTCCCGGTTACGGATGATTTCGGATGGTTTACGCATTGGGTTTCTATTCAAACCGATATCACAGCAAGGAAAAAAGCAGAAATTGAACGTGAATTGTTTATCAATGAATTAACTAAA
>JAGWYI010000354.1 GCA_018969455.1 Bacteroidota bacterium
CTGGCGCCGGAAAGGGACATTTCCAATCCGGCGCGCCATATCGTTCAAAAACTAGCTTTTAATTTCTTCAAATTCAACGTCTTGTGCTTCAGTACCACCATTTCCGCCTGTTGGGCCTCCTGTTGAGCTGCTGTATGGATTTTCTGCGGCTCCGCCGTTGGCTGCCTGTGTAGCCTGGTAAATTTCCTGACTTGCTGCATTCCATGCTTCAGTAAGTGCTGCTGAAGCGGTTTCGATGCGTGCCAGATCTTCCGATTTGTGCGCCTCACGCAGGTCGTTGAGTCGGGCTTCGAGGGTGCTTTTGTGGTTGGCGGGCACCTTGTCGCCAAATTCACGCAGTTGTTTTTCCGTTTGGAAGATCAAGCTGTCAGCCGTATTCAGTTTTTCGGCACGTTCGCGCACTTGGCGGTCGGCTTCTGCATTGGCTTCTGCTTCCGCTTTCATGCGTGCTACCTCATCCTTACTCAGGCCGGTACTGGCCTCAATTCGGATGTTTTGTTGTTTTCCGGTACCTTTATCCATGGCAGTAACCGACAGAATACCATTGGCGTCGATGTCGAAAATTACTTCAATTTGGGGTACACCACGTGGAGCCGGAGGAATGCCATCGAGAATAAACCGCCCTACCGAGCGATTTTGATTTGCCATGGGGCGTTCACCCTGCAGGATGTGAATTTCAACTTGCGGCTGGTTATCCGTTGCAGTAGAGTAGGTTTTTGATTTCTTGGTTGGGATGGTCGTATTGGCTTCAATCACAACATCATAGATATTGCCCATGGTTTCAATGCCCAGGGAAAGAGGCGTTACGTCGAGGAGGAGCACATCGCTTACATTTCCAGACAGAACACCGCCTTGTACCGCAGCGCCGATCGCAACCACTTCATCGGGATTCACAGAACGGTTGGGTTTTTTGCCAAAGAACTTCTCCACTTCTTCCTGGATGCGAGGAATTCGGGTTGAGCCGCCCACGAGGATAACCTCATCGATATCAGAAGCCCGCAAACCGGCATCTTGAAGTGCTTTGCGGCAGGGCTCGAGGGTGCGTTGTACCAGCGAATCGGTCATTTGTTCGAACTTGGAGCGGCTCAATTTCATCACCAGGTGTTTGGGAACTCCGTCAATCGCAGTAATGTAAGGCAGATTGATTTCGGTTTCGGTTCCGCTGGATAATTCAATTTTGGCTTTTTCCGCCGCTTCCTTCAAGCGTTGCTGCGCCATCGGATCTTTGCGCAAATCCACATTTTCCTGGCGGCGGAATTCATCTGCCAGCCATTCAATGATTACATGGTCAAAATCGTCACCACCGAGGTGGGTGTCGCCATTGGTAGATTTTACTTCAAAAACGCCGCCGCCCAATTCAAGGATGGAGATGTCGAAAGTACCCCCGCCAAGGTCGTACACAGCGATTTTCATGTCTTTGTGGCGTTTGTCGAGGCCGTAAGCCAGGGCAGCAGCCGTTGGTTCATTCACAATGCGTTTTACCTCCAGGCCTGCAATGGCGCCTGCTTCCTTGGTTGCCTGACGCTGTGAATCGTTGAAGTAAGCGGGAACGGTAATAACCGCTTCCGTTACGGTTTCTCCCAGGTAATCCTCCGCGATTTTCTTCATTTTTTGAAGCACCATGGCACTGATTTCCTGTGGTGTGAAGAGGCGGCCGTCAATTTCGACACGGCAGGTGTCGTTGTCGCCTTTTACCACCTTGTAAGGTACGCGTCCTACTTCGAGGCTGGCTTCAGAGTAGCGCATGCCCATAAAACGCTTGATGGATGCAACGGTACGGCTGGGGTTGGTGATGGCCTGGCGTTTTGCCGGCGCCCCAATTTTCCGTTCGCCATTGTCTAAAAAGCCAATTACTGAAGGCGTTGTGCGTGCCCCTTCATCGTTGGCAATTACAACGGGCTCGTTACCCACCATAATGGCAACGCAAGAATTGGTAGTTCCTAAGTCTATTCCGATAATTTTTCCCATATCTGTCGGGTTGATTTGTTGTTAATGTTGGTTATTGGAGGCGTCGAGCGCATGATTTCAGGGGCTTAGCCTTCAAAAATTTGCTTCAGACGTAAAACCCTTATCAATCGGTATGCCACACCCCAAATCTGACGGAATGGCAGAAGTTGAGTCGGCAGGCTTGCTCAATTTGACAGACTATTTGTACAATGCCTGACAAATCTGCCATTTGAAGAACCACAAAACCGTTCTAACTTGCGCACCGAAAACCAATTCATCACCTCAATTTTCTTCATCCCATGAAAAATCGTGTTGTCGCCATCTCTGTCGGCCTGATTCTCCTCTTTTTTTCTGTTACAGTTCATGCCCAATTATCCAAACACGGAAATATTTGGTATTTTGGCTTTCGAGCCGGATTGGATTTTAGTACCAACCCACCCACTACGCTTACGAATGTGAATATGGATTCATATGAGGGTTGTGCAGTTTATTGTGACGATATTGGTAAAATTTTGTTGTATACAAACGGGGGCGGCAGTCCTCCCAATCCAATCAACGGCTTGCGGGATGGTATAATTTGGAATAAAAATCAACAGGTTATGTACAATATGGGCGCCGACCAGGGAGGCGGATACAGCGCGGCCCAAAGCGCCTTGATATTGCCCAAGCCTGGCGTTCCCAATCGGTATTTTGTATTTACCATGGATCATGCTGCCAATTTGGGCAGCAGCAACCGCGGATTGTCCTATTTTGAAGTAGACATGACGGCCAATGGCGGCTTAGGCGCTGTTGTTAATTCCAATGTTTTGGTGTACAAACCTGCTACGGAGGCTTTAACAGCGGTCCCAATGGCCAATGGCGCTGGTTTTTGGCTGCTTATTGTGGATGGATTGAGCGGAGATTTTGTTGTCACAAGCCTTACATCAGCAGGAATTGGGCCTTCCGTGGTACACGACCGCAAAAACAATACCTTTGTAAATGTGATCAAAGCTTCTCCTGATGGCCAGTTTTTGTGCGTTAACGGGGAAGTATACCAATTTGACGCTGTCACCGGCACGCCAAGTTTTAAAGCGAATGTATCCATCGCACAATACACCCTGTCGTTTTCTCCGTCCAGCCGTTACCTGTACGGTTTTGAGTCGGATGCTTCACCAAATATTCTCCGATACGATTTGGGTGTCGATTCAGTTTCCAAATCAGGGCAAATCATTCCCTCTGTTTTTGATGCCACATTTGCTGGTCTGATGCAGTTGGCGCCCGATGGAAATATTTATTTTGTCGAGCAAAGACCGGAAGATTTTTTAAGTTTATTTCCAACCATAAGTTTAAGCCGTATTCTTTGCCCTGATGGTTTGCAGCCTACCGTCGACCGAAGTATCTTCAAATACGATACCGATTTGGGGAATGCAGGCGGCTTGTTTACTTCCTTGCCCAATTTTGCCGATTACATCTTCGCGCGTTCTCCTGCGCACGATACCATCCAGTTGGGTTTGTGTGCGGGTGACAGCCTCTCCATCGGGCCCGATGGCCTTACGGCCAATTTCCTTTGGTCGACCGGCGCAAAAAGTCAAAAAATAACTGTAAAACAAAGTGGTATATATACTGTTTCTTATCAAGACGTATGCGGTTTTCGCAGGACGGAATATGTGGTGAATTCCAATGATCTGCAATCCGTTTCCTTGCAAACCGACAGCATCAAAAACCCCTGCCAGCCGTTCCCGCTCACGCTGCGGGCGCAGGCGCCCGCAGGAAGCAATTACCTCTGGTCGAGCGGATCTACCGCAGCAGCCATCGAACTGGATGCCTTCGGGACTTACACCGCAAAAGTTTCCACGAGTTGCGGTGATACCACATTATCCTATTCAATTTTAAAACCTGTTGTAATTGATTCAATTATACATATACAAAGTCTTCTCCTGTGCGATGAGAAACCCCTGACTTTGATTCCGGATAGTCTGGGCATGGTGTTTACCTGGTCCAATGGCGCAAATACCCCGCAGATCACAGCCATATCCCCTGGAAATTACACTGTGACGGTGGAAAACAATTGTATTCAACATACGATCCGGTTTGAGGTTTCTGCTGGTTCTGTGCCCAAACTTCAGATTTTAGGCGGTCAAAGTTCCGATTCCTGCCTGCTTTTGCCCATCACCTTGCGTGTAAGCAATTCCGACCCGGATGCCAGGCCCTTTTGGTCTGTGGGTGTTCAAAGCGACAGTTTGCGGGTGAGCGCTTACGGAACTTACATTGTTGCTGCGAGCAACGCATGTGGCGTGGGGAAAGATACCCTCGTGCTTGAAGACAAAGGCACAGATTGTTGCCATACCGTTTTCCCCAATGCATTTACACCCAACGGCGATACTCGAAATGATACATTCGGCCCGGTGGTGAAGGGTTGTAAACTGGATTTTATGGAATTGAATGTGTATTCTCGCTGGGGGCAGCTGGTTTTTCAGGGCTTTTATCCGAACGAATTTTGGGACGGGAAAACCCTTACCGGATCCGAAGCGCCCAGTGATGTCTATTATTATCAGGTAAATTACCGGGTTACCGGGGCTGAATTGCAGCACCACGCGGGACAAATTACCTTGATTCGATAAATTTGGACAGATTTCCGCTTGTTTTAATCGGAATAATGACCGCAAAAATCGAAAAAAGCTGTTTTTAACGTGGAATGGATGCTGTTTTGCAAGCAAATAAAGTCAGAATGCTCCTTGAATATTACTGGCGTAAAAAACGATACAAGCGGCTTTTGCGCAAAAAAAGAAAATATATGCCCTTCTTTTTCTTGTTGATCTCTTTGGTGGCTGCGGTTGGTTTTTTTCTTTCCGGAACTGTATATGCGCTTTCACGCTTTTTTGGCGCCTTGAGTTTAAATCCGCAAAGCAATGCCTGGAAGCGCACCATCCAGCGTTTGCGCGATCATGT
>JAGWYI010000355.1 GCA_018969455.1 Bacteroidota bacterium
AGAAGCCAAAACTTCCTGGCATAACATAACGTTTTGGCCATGCAAAGAAACCCATGGAGCGAAAAACAGAAAAAAGGAAAGGGTGGTAAAAAATCGGTTCATGTTGATGGTAACGTTGATTATTTTCACAAGGTAACAGTTCTTTCGATTGACTTATCAAAAAAATCAATCAGGTGTCGTGTTTCCGTCAATTTGACAATCTACACCGTTCCATCAAAAAGCATACCGCATTATAAACACCTGGCGCTCGTTCAACCAGCCTTGGTTTGCCTGAAGCCAGGCGGCAGACAAGACGCCCACCCGGTAATTTTCCCCCTTTTCGAGTATGTTTTTAAATAAAAAGTGGTCAAAATCAAGGTTTTTATCTCCTCGTACGTATACACAAATATCCAAATCCGAGCCCAGGTGGCTGTGTCCATTCAAGTGATGTTTAGTATATTTATACTGGAAGCCTCTCTGTAAAACTGCCAGATCGCCGGCGATGGCGGCGCCTGTTGGCAGACTGCCGGCGCCACGGCCGCTAAAAAACTGAAGCCCGGAATACAAGGGTTCCAGATTCACGCCATTGTATTCGTCTTCTACATGAAAAAGAGGATCGGAAGGCAGCACGAGGGCCGGCAGCACATACAGGTAGCGAATGGAGGCTCCGTTTCGACTACATACTGGAAATAATTTGATTTTCCCGCCCTTGCTTTGGGCAAACTGGATGTCTTCGGCGCGAATATGGCGAATGCCAAACCGCAATACGGATTCTGGATGCACCAAAATGCCATGACTGTGCGCAGCCAAAAGTACCAGTTTGTAAGCAGCATCCCAGGCATCAATGTCGCTGCTCGGATCCTGTTCCGCAAATCCCAAGGCTTGTGCCTGTGCAAGGGCTGCATCAAATTCCAGTTTTTCCCGAGTCATTTTGCTCAAGATAAAATTGGAAGTTCCATTAAATATACCGCTTATCCGATCTACCGGTTCGTTTGCAAAATGCGTCTCCAGGGTTTTGATGATGGGTATGGCTGCGCAGGCGGCCGACTCGTATAAAAGGGTTACACCTGTATGTGATTGCAAATCAATAAGTTCCTGAAAATGTTCGGCCAGCATTTTCTTGTTGGAGGTGATTACGTGTTTCCCCCGACGCATGGCTTCTGAAACAATATCAAAGGCTTCATCACTTCCATTAATGGTTTCAATCACCACATTGATGTCGGGATCGTCCAGAATATCCAATGGATTGTAATGCAGCATTTCCGGGGGAACCGGGCGTGGTTTTCCCGTGGTTTTTACCCCAATTTTTTTTATCTGGATTCCGGCAAGGGGGCTGTTTTTTAAAACTTCTAGCAGACCCGAACCTACCACTCCCAGACCGAATAGTCCGATATTTAATTGCTGATGATGCATTTGTTTCAAGTTTAATTGATTTTAAATGAATGCCACTGGTATGGCAACATTATTGGCATGTTGATTTTCGAGGACATAGACCAGAGGCCGTACATGTTCTTTGCGCCGCCAGATTTTGTGCATAACGATCTTTATAAATCATTATAAATCAGCGGAATCCATCCTGATTTATCCACAGAATCCGACGAATCCTGGTATAGCTATATCCCGGTGGTTTTTTGGCGATGACACGCTTAACATTGTGCCTTTTTAACCCGGAAATGCAGGTCTTTCCCCTTCCGCCAGAATACTTGAATCGGTTTCAGCGGGATGAAGAAACTCCTGTAAAAGCGCGCCTAGTTTTCTGGTTTCCACCAAAAAACCATCGTGGCCGTATTCCGATGAAATCGATGTGTAACGCGCTCCAGGTATGTGTTCCGCCAAATACTGTTGTTCTTGCGGCGGAAACAACAGATCGGAGGAAATGCTGATGCAAAGGGTTCTTGCTTTTATACCCGCCAAGGCATGTGCCACGGAAGGCCGGTTTCGACCCAAATGATGGCTGTCCATGGCCTGACTAAGCCGGTAATAGGAAAAGGCGTTGAATCGGCGTGCCAGCTTTTCACCTTGATACTGTTGGTAGGAAACCGATTTGTACACATCCGGATTTGAATCCGAATCCGTTTGGGTAGCGCCATAGGCATCATAATGCCGATACGACAGCAGGGCCGTTGCACGCGCCGCGCGCATGCCTGCTTCTCCGGCTTTCTTTTCCGAATTCGCCCAGCTCTGATCGGCCCGAATGGCCATGCGCTGGGCTTCATTAAATGCAATGCCCCAGGCCGAATGCCGGGCATTGGTGGCAATAAGTGCCAGATTTTCAAATAGTTCTGGTTTGTATACACTCCACTCCAGGGCCTGTTGCCCGCCGAGGGAGCCGCCAATCAGCAAGTGGATTTTTTCAATTCCAAGTTTTTTACGGAGCGCCTCATGGGCGGCAACCATGTCGCGTATGGTTATTTCAGGAAACTGGTGAAAATAGGGTGTTTTTTCACCTTCCGGGATAGACAATGGGCCCTCTGTGCCATAACAAGACCCCAGTACATTGGCACAAACAATAAAATAATCGTTCGGATTAAACAAATCCAGTGGTCCAAATAGGCCTGACCACCAATCAAATACATCTGAATTGGCGGTAAGGGCATGACAAACCCAGACTACAGGCTTGTCGAGCGTACCGTAAGTGTGGTATGCAATACGGGGCGCAAGTAAACGCCCCCCGCGTTCCAGTTGCAATTCCGCATCGATCCGCATGGTTTTAATTTGCATGTATGTAATTTATATTTGAGTAAAACAAGAAAAGATCGCCCCGTTATAGAGGCGATCTTATAGGCGATCAGGCAGCATGTACCGAAACAGGAATCTTGTCAAGCGCCTGTTCAAAGTCGGCAATTAAATCGTCTATGTGTTCAATGCCAACCGAAATTCGAAGCAGGGTAGGGACCACACCTGCGGCGCGTTGTTCGCTTTCCGAAAGTTGCTGGTGCGTGGTTGCCGAGGGTTGAATGATCAGGGTTTTTGCATCACCCACATTGGCCAAATGGCTTACCAGTTTCAAGGCATTGACGATCTCGGTGGCGTTTTCTTTTTCGCCTTTCACGACGATGCTGAGTACGCCGCCAGCACCGCGTGGCAAGTACTTCTGCGCCAGCGCATGTTGAGGGCTGGAGGGCAAGCCGGGGTAATTGACCCATTCAATTTTGGGATGCTTTTCGAACCACTCGGCGAGTTTTTGCGCGTTTTGAACGGTCCGTTCTACCCGAAGCGACAAGGTTTCAAGGCCTTGAATGAGTAAAAATGAATTAAAGGGGCTGAGTGCGGGTCCGAAATCGCGCAGGCCTTCCACTCGCGCACGGATGATGAAGGCGATGTTGCCAAACGGACCATCTGTACCAAATACCTCCCAGAATTTCAGCCCGTGATAACCTTCGGATGGCTCGGTGAATTGTGGAAATTTGCCGTTGCCCCAATTGTAATTGCCGCCGTCTACAATCACCCCGCCAATGCTGGTGCCATGGCCGCCAATCCATTTTGTAGCCGATTCAACCACCACGTGCGCGCCGTGTTCGAGGGGCCGGAACAGATAACCGGCAGCGCCAAAAGTGTTGTCGACGATTAAAGGCAAATCGTATTTTTTAGCCAGGGCCGCAAATTTTTCAAAGTCTGGAATGTTAAAACCCGGGTTTCCAATGGTTTCGAGGTAAATGGCCTTTGTTTTTTCATCAATCAGTGCCTCAAAACTGCTCGGTCGGTCGCCATCGGCAAAACGCGCCTCAATGCCCAGGCGTTTGAATGCAACCTTAAACTGATTGTATGTGCCACCGTAGAGAGAACTGGTAGTTACAAAATTATCGCCAGACTGCAAAATGTTGTTGAGCGCAATGAATTGGGCTGCCTGGCCGGAACCTACTGCGAGGGCCGCCACACCCCCTTCGAGTGCCGCAATGCGTTTCTCAAACACATCGGTGGTGGGGTTCATGATGCGGGTGTAGATGTTGCCAAACTCCTTGAGCGCAAACAAATTGGCGCCATGTTCACTGTCGTTGAACACAAAGGAACTGGTTTGGTAAATTGGAACCGCCCGGCTGTTGGTGTCTTTGTCGGGCGTGTGGCCTGCATGCAATTGCAAGGTTTCGAAGTGCAAATTGTTTGCCATGTTGTAAATGTGTTTAAAATGGTGAACAAAAACAAAAAGGCCTTTCGGATCCAACGTCCGAAAGGCCTTTTTGCCAAAACAAGCTTTTACTGATTTATCCCAAGCTGTGTTAATGCAAATACCCTTGCGGTCGTCCGGATGCCGAACAACAACAACAACAAGCAACTGCGTTGCCAAATGTAGACGGGTTGATATTTGCAAAATTGATTTTCATACCGCAAAGAAGGGGGGATTTTCATTTAAACAACAAATTTTTAACTGTTAAAGATTTATTAAGCTAAAATTCGATAAAAACACCCGAAATTGCGCTTCTCCACGGAACATGAACAAGCAAAACCTCGGAAAAGCCGGAGAAGATTTGGCGGCGGCTTTTTTGGAAAACAAGCATTTCCGCATAGTAGAACGAAATTACCGGGCAGGCCGCCTGGAGTTAGACCTTATTGCCTGGTCGCCGGAGGGCATCCTGGTTTTTGTGGAAGTAAAAACCCGCAGTTCCAACAATTTCGGCGGCCCCATTGATGCGGTTACCGATGCCAAACAACACAAAATGGCCAAAGCAGCCGCGCATTACATGCATCGCATTGATTACGAATGGATTATACGCTTCGATATCCTTGCAGTACACCTATTGCCTGGTAAAACCCCTGAAATTACCCATGTGGAAGACGCTTTTTTCCCAATTGTGCGCTAATTCCGCCACATTCCCTGTACTTTCGCCTACACAAAGCTTATTTGTCGCTAATCTATAAATCCATCCCAACCCATGGTTCGATTTTATTCACTTTTA
>JAGWYI010000356.1 GCA_018969455.1 Bacteroidota bacterium
GGTTGAATATCAGATTGATTTTTAAACCAATCTGAGTAAATGAACGTCCAACTTTCATTGTTAAATTCTAAAGTTCCGATTTCATCTTTTTTGTACATGAGCCGGAAAATGATTCTGGGGGCTATCTGAATTGGAATTGTTGTGCCTGGTACGCTGGCGTCCTGAGAACGCTTCCGGCGCTGTAGCCATGATGCTGTTTTCATGTGCGTTCCTCTTTTTGTATTTGGGTAAAAATGTTGATAAGTTTTTGAATTCGCAAATCAAGGCACTTTTTTATCAAATCGTAACGAATTGGAGAGAATAATTTTTCAAATTCTTCTTCCAGTAACCCTTTTGCAAGCGTTTGCCGTTTTGTTGATAATAAGTCATCAAAGATGTAACGAAACTCCGGACGGTTTTGATATATTAGGCATGCAAGTTCAAAATGATTCTGATCTTTGGTTCCTTCCCAGCCAATTCGAGGCATAGAGTCTCGAACGTATTTTTCGAGATTAGTTGTTCCATCTTTGTCCTTTTGTGTAAAACGCAATAATCGTTGTTCTGGTTCATTCCATAGTAGTCCCCGTGCGGAATCATAAATTGGTGAAAATCTGGGCGCACGTTTCCCGTTCAAATCACAAATAATCCCCCAGTTGTATGTATGCCTATCATTATTGCCTGTAATAGCGTCAAAGCCAAGCATTCGGACAAATTCTTTTATAAGTTTTTGTCCTACATCGCCGTGCCCAAACCGATGTTTTAACGCACACTCTGCAAATTGGAACGTAAAAAGATTGCGAGAGGTTCGCCGGTCCTTTTCGATTTCTTCAACAAGCTGATCATCTGAAAGATATCCGGCAAAAATCTCTGCTCCGTGTTCGAGTCGTTCTCCTGTTTTTAGAAAGTATTCACTCAAAAACCGAACCTGCTCAAATTCTTCATCCAAAACTAAACGTGAGTTGGCAACCGGTACACCTAACGCATGGCCCAAACGATTGAGTAAGTGTTCCGTAATACATTCATTAGGGTACCATTTGCCAGCTACTTTTGCAATATAGGGTGTCCATGTTCGCTGATTCTTTTTTCGAGCGGTACGTCCATATTCATATACACGGATAAAATCTTTAGGTTGATCGCCAGAAACAGCCGCATCAATGATTACCATGTGCCTTTTGGGAAGGATAGGTAGGTGTGCACGTAAATCAGGTTCAAACCCGGTATGTTTTTGATAGGGAACAGATTTAAGTGATGTAGACATATTCGTTTTTAATAAATGAGTTTCAAGCAGCCTTTGACCTTCACAAATAAAAACAACCCTACTTAACAGCGGAAAAACGTTTAGTTCTTGCATTAAGCGACACCCACTCGTGCCTTTACAACGTCAACCATGAATGCTCATATTTCAGCCGAGTGTCTTGCCTGAACTTACGGTAAACGGATAATGAAATTATGTCTACCTCCTTCGTCGATCCACTCGTCGTCTTCTTGGTTGTTTTCGGATTGGGTACATAAAAAACGATCCAGACAGTTTCCTCATGCGGAAAACTGTGTAGTAACATACTGAGTATCAATTTTATCGGCGATGGTTTTATCGGCAATTTTTGCAACTTCCAGAGGTGAAATTTTTTATCAAAGATTAGCCTTGCAAATATAGCCTGATTAATTAAAAACACAAAATGTTTTATATTTCCATGATAATTTTAAACGCAGTTCGGGTTAGCCCAGCCAACCTTTTCCCATTCAACCACAAAAGTCAAAGAAAAAAGCCTGATCTAAACTAACCCGAAAAACAAGGTGGTGGAGCTGGCGGGAATCGAACCCGCGTCCGGACAAAGCGTCAAAACGCTTTCTACATGCTTAGTTACGGATTGGTTTTTCGAGTACGGGTTGGTTCTGTAACCGACACATCCGCACCTTATCCTCTGTGTTTCACCCGCCGATCGAGGCATCTCTTTGGGCAATCCTGCTTTTTTGATGATGTGCGGCGGCCTATGTAGCAGGCATCAAGACGAAGAGGGGGACGCTGAGCGTGGCCCTCACGCGGCACAAAAGCTTTCTAATTCTCTAGAATTAGGCAGCCATAGCAAACTGAGTGTTGCCAGTTATTGGTCGAACGTTGTTTTTTACGGAGTAACCGCTCATGCTCCGGCATGCTTACAAATCAACTATACTTTCCCGTCAATACCAGGCAGCCCCTTTGTTTCCGGCTCTGCACAACACTTTGCAGCCAACCGGAACCCGCAAAGATAAACCATAAAGACAAACATTTGGTTCCTTTTTTTATTCAAATGTTTTGCAAATGTTTCAATCCGGCAGCTTAGTCCAGAGCGAGCAAAATGCGCTACCTTTGCACCCATATTGCCCAACCACTTAAATTCAACCTTATGCTGAAGATCGGCATCATTCGCGAGCGCAAACAGCCTTCGGATGCGCGTGTGCCATTAACGCCCCTGCAGTGTGCGCAGGTGCAGGAAAAATGGCCGGTACAAATTGTGGTCGAACCTTCGCCCGTGCGCGCTTTTAAAGACAACGAATTTGAACAACTGGGCATTGATTTACAGAATGATCTGTCCGATTGCGACCTTTTACTCGGGGTGAAAGAGGTGCCCGTAGAGGCGCTTATTCCGGGCAAAACCTACCTGTTTTTTTCCCATACCATCAAAAAACAGCCGTACAACCGCCACCTTTTGCAGGCAATTCTCGAAAAAAAGATCCGATTGATCGATTACGAGGTGCTGACCGATGAAAAAGGGGGCCGACTGATTGCTTTCGGTTTTTACGCGGGCGTGGTGGGCGCGCACAATGGCATCTGGACTTACGGAAAACGAACGAATTTGTTTGAACTGCCGCGCATGTACGCTGCACATGACTATGCCGAAGTGAAAGAAGCCTATCGCCACATCCAGTGGCCACCGTTGCGCATCGTGCTCACAGGCAGTGGCCGCGTAGCTTCCGGCGCCATCCGAAACCTGCACGACATGGGCATTTCCCAGGTTTCTCCTGCCGATTATTTGCATAAAACCTACGATAAACCGGTATTTACCCAGCTATTTGCCCAGGATTATGTGCAGCTGCGCGGACAAAAAGGGCTGTTCAACAAGGCGCATTTTTATGCCAATGGCCAGGAATATGAAAGTATTTTTGCGCCTTATACCCATTGTACCGATATATTCATCAATGGTATATTTTACGATCCAGCCGCCCCGGCATTTTTTACCCGGGAGGAAATGACCCGCCCCGATTTTCGCATTCAAGTGGTTGCCGATGTGAGCTGCGACATCGTACCCGATTCCTCTGTGCCTTGTACCCTGCGCCCAAGTACCATTGCCGATCCGGTATACGGGTATGAGCCCCGCACGGGCAAGGAAACAGCGCCTTATCAAAAAGATGCAGTTGATGTGATGGCGATCGACAATTTGCCATCCGAACTGCCGCGCGACGCCTCGCAGTTTTTTGGCAATCAATTGATCGACAATATTTTACCCGAACTGCTTCACTCCGAAGCGCGCGCTGTGATCAGCCGTGGCACCATTGCGGATGCCGGACTGCTCACAGCGCATTTTGCCTATCTGCACGATTATGTTGCCGAAAGCATGGAAGAGGCCTGATCAAATTCTGGGCGCCAGCAATTTGTACAATACGGGCGTCACAATACGCGACAACAGGGTGGAGGTGATCAAACCGCCAATCAACACATAGGCGAGCGGCGAATACAAAGGATTTTCTTCAATCGCTAACGGGATCAAACCGCCTATGGCTGTCATGGAAGTAAGCAAAATGGGTACGAAACGAATTTCGCCTGCTTCCTGGATCGCGGTATCCAGGTCTTTGCCTTCCTCCCGCAGCTGATTGGTAAAATCAACCAGCAAAATCGAGTTCTTTACCTCAATTCCCATCAAAGCAATCAGGCCTACCACGGCGGTGAAAGAAAATGGATATCCAGTGAGCAACAAAATTAAGATGGCGCCTATGACACCGAGTGGAATGACCGAAAGTACAACCAGGGTGCTTCTAAAAGTGCCAAATTCGAGCAATAGAACGGCCAGCAGTCCGAAAATTGTAATCAGAATGATGGTTCCCATACCGCCGAAAGAACGCTGACTACTTTCTACCTCACCTGCAATCACGTATCCATAACCTTTGGGGAAGGGAATGTTTTTGATGTCTTTGGCAATTTGTGCATTGAGATTGCTGGCCAGATAGCCACTTTTCACAAATGCACTTACCGTTGTCATCCGATCTTTGTTGTAATGGGTAATGGTATTGGGTGTGCGTTTAAACTCCAGATTAGCCAATTGACTCAAAGGCACAGCCGTTCCTGCCAGGTTGTTGATGTAGAGGTTGTTTAAAATACCCAGGTCGGCAAATGGCTTGTTGTGCGGCAAGGTTACGGTGATGTTGTAGGCATCGCCGTCATTATTGGTAAATGTACCAACATTGTAGCCAGTAAGCGCCAGCCGGATCATCTTGTCGATTTCTACAACCGGAACACCCAGGCTTGTTGCCTTGTCTTTGTTAATTTTGATTTGCAAGTCGGTTTTTATAGAGGATATGGGATTGTCGATGTAGATGGCGCCATCCATTTTGCCGAGCATGTCTTCCACGCGCGCTGCTACTACGCGCAGGGTATCCAGATTTTCGCCGTTGAGTCGGAGGGAAATGGGTGCAGCAATGGGTGGACCTTGTTCAAAGTTTTTCACATTGATTTTAACGCCGGGTACATTTTGGAATTTATCGCGCAATTCATCAATGAGGGCTAATTTGACTGGCGGCGGGGTTTCTTCTTGCAATTGAACAAAAATTTGTCCGAAATCGGGGCTTTCATTGCGTGGAATCACGTTGTAATAGATACGGGGGTTTCCTTTTCCTGTATTGGATGCGTAAG
>JAGWYI010000357.1 GCA_018969455.1 Bacteroidota bacterium
AACAAGCGCTACCCGATGATGGACCAGGCCCACTTGCGGAGCCATTTAGAGACGCTGGAAATAGAGTACAATCAAATGCTGGTGCAATTGGGTGGCATCCAATCGACCCTGGAAGCCCAGGAAGCCCTGCAAAAACAGGCGCAAGTATTGCTAAAACAAATTGAACAGCAAAAAACAGAAACCTTACGCTGGTCCCAACTCAATGAGGTCATTGGTTCGGCAACCGGATCGGTTTTTCGGAAATTTGCCCAAAGTCTTACGCTGCAACAACTCATTTTTCATGCCAACCGGCACCTCGCACGCTTGCAGGGCGGACGCTATTTTTTGCAAAAAAAGGCCGAAACAGAACTGGAACTCGAAATTGTGGATCGTTTTCAAGCCGATTTTACGCGTTCCATCAATACCCTGAGCGGCGGCGAAACCTTTCTGACTTCCTTGGCACTGGCCCTGGGATTGGCCGATTTGGCCGGCAAAAAAACCCAGATCCAAACCCTTTTCATCGATGAGGGCTTTGGCGCCCTGGACGAAAACACCCTCGATCTGGCCATTTCAACCCTCGAAACTTTGCAAGCGCGAGGCGTGTTGATCGGTGTTATATCCCACATGCGGGAAATGAAGGAACGGATCTCCACCCAGATTCAAGTCATCCGGCAACAAGACGGGTTTAGTACGGTAATTGTACCTGGAAACAATTAAACAGAATCTTATGCAAAAAAATCAACCAAAACTTCCGCCTTTTTACAGCACTGAAGAACTTATCGCTCAGTTTGCCATGATTTTTCTCAGCGCCTTGTGCTGGGGACTTTTCCTGCAACAATACCCTGCTGCACCGGATCAATTGCCGGTTCATTTTAACCTGGAGGGACAGGCGGATCGCTATGGCAGCAAATCTGGCCTGGTATTTTTGCCAATCATGAGCAGTTTGATCTGCATTGGCTTTATTTTTCTTGCGCGATTTCCCCACCTGTTCAACTTTCCCGTTCAAATTACGGATGAAAACGCGCCATTCCAATATAAAAAGGCCAAAATTGTGCTTTCTGCGGTTGGCGCGCTTTGTGTGGCACTGTTTACCTTGCTTATCTCCAAATTGCTGACGCCCCTGCCCGATGGCCGGGAGCATCTGGGCATTTTCTTTTACGTGCTGCTCGGCGCCATCGTCGCTACTCCTATTGGACTTGTGTTGTTTTGGAAGAAATCAGCGTAAATGATTAGGGACTTCTAAAAAAAATGTTTTGAATGTCGAATATCGAACACCGAATGTCGAATGTCGAAGTAAACTGCGTTGAATCGGCATTGGTACTTACCAGGCAAGACCCAACACGCCACTTCGAAATTCGATATTCGACATTCGACATTCAATCAACGCTCAAAACCCGCGCACATCCACCTGAAGTTTCCCTTTGGAAAACAGATTTACCCGAATGCTGTTGGGCGTTATGCGCGTGTTTTCCACAAACAGCGTGTCTACGCCGCCACTGAGGGTAACACCCGGCTGAATCGGATACGATTTCAGGGTATTGGCTATTTCGCTGCGCAATGCCTTTACGTTTTCGTCCAGCGGGAACACCATGGCGTCTTTAATCTTTTTCCGCATGGGCCCTTGAAACAACCAGGACGCCGAACGCAGCAACATGCTTTTGGTATCGATGTGAAAATCAAAGTCTTCCATTTCAATCCGGTTCCTGGCCGGGTTGAATACTGGCCGGCCGAGAAAGTAAATATTGCCTGTAAAAGAACCCGAAAGCAGGGTGTTTACCACCAGGCGGTCGTTGTTGCCCCAAATCTGGATGTCTTCCACTTTCACCTTTTTTTTGCCCGATTCGAATACCTGGCCCACCAAAAAACCTTTGGCAAGGCGTTCGGCTTCGGGGAAAGGCACATCGGTGGCTACCCGGATCTGAAAATCGTCGGCAGTATAGTCCGGCCCGATGAATTTCAAGTTGGGCAAATACGTATTTTCCCGGAAAGCGGGTTTTTCCCCAAACAATACCTCGTTGATGCAATCAACCGATATTTTTGTCTGAATGGTGTTCCAGTCGCTGGAAACAGGCGTCATGCTGATGCTCGTGGGGGTGGTTTTTACCCACATTTTATACGTATCTGAAAGCAACGTGGGCGTTTGGAGGGCCGACCAAACCGACTCCACCGAAGGGCGCAAACTCAATTGCTGGCTCACAATCTGGTCAATTTGTTTGGTCAACATGGTTTTGCTTTGGTTAATGGCCAGGCTGGCGATGGATTCGATGGAAATATTGCCCATGCCGGTTTTGAGCACCGGTTTGGAAAGCCATTCGTGGTATTCCAGGATCGTAAAGGTTTTCAGCGACCAATCGGGCTGAATGGCGTAGGTGGTTTTAAACGAAAGCCCCAATTCGCCTTCCGCTTCTGCCTCCCCGACGTATAGATTTTTTTTCATCCACAACTTTAAGGGAATGTAGTATTTAATGGCTTGATCGCTTAAATTGAGTGTAATGTCGCGGCTTTTCCAGGCATTCATCATAAAATTGTCGCCGCCATTGTTGTCGTAGGAATAATCTTCGTACAAAGCCTTGCCTGAGAGGCTGGTATTAATGGTTTTCACCAGGTCGCTGATGGAAATATTTACCGGAATGGTGATGGTAGAAGAAAGCGGTGTTTCCTGAACCGGATTGTATTGCTCGGCGGGCTTGGGGGCATTGGTCAGCGCGGGCGTTTTACAGTACAGAAAACCCAAACAAACAGCAGAAAGAAACAGGTATTTGAATTTCATAAAATCTAAAATTTCAGTCATTTTTGGTGCTGCAAAGAACGAAATTATTTCATGAACATAAAAAACATCCACCACATTGCCATCATCTGCACGGATTATGTCCGCTCAAAAGCATTTTACACGGAAATTTTGGGGTTAAGCATCCTTCAGGAAATATACCGCGCCGAACGGGACTCCTATAAACTTGATTTAGCCATTGGCGATCAATACGTTATAGAATTATTTTCCTTCCCCGATCCGCCCGGGCGGCCTTCCCGGCCCGAGGCAGCCGGTTTGCGGCATCTCGCCTTTGCGGTGGATGACCTGGATGCGGCCATCGCCCGTTTGCGTGCGCATGGCGTAGCGCCCGAGCCCGTTCGTGTAGATGAACACACGGGCAAACGCTTCACTTTTTTTGCCGATCCCGATGATTTACCGCTTGAATTGTATGAAATAGCCTGAACATCGTACCTTGTGGCCGGTTTTTGGTTGTTTTCCCGCGTGGAAAGCATTAAAAGGGAACACCGGTGAAAATCCGGGGCAGTCCCCGCTGCTGTAAGTTGACTCGCTTGAATGCGAAGCAAAAAGCAAAATGCCACTGTTTTAACAACGGGAAGGCGCTTTTTTGTGCAACGAGCCAGAAGACCTGCCACAGACCAGTTTGCACCAGGCTTCGGGCAGAAAGCCGGCAACGATGCTTGTCAGGAAATACCGGCTATCCCCGTGCCGGGCTTCCACCCGGGCGCGTTACCCAATTTTTCCCTTTGCCTTTCATTTTCATCATGTTATACATCAAAAAATGAAAGTCAGTTCTTATTTTTCCCTTTTATCTTTCCTTCTGCTCCTGGTTTGGAGCGCTTGCGGCCCTGGTCCGGATCCGGAATTGGGATGTTCCAGTGGTCGCGATTACAGCAAAGGCGTTTTTGTCGTGAATGAAGGCGGCTTCAACGGAAGCGGATCCATCAGTTGGTACGACGAGGCAAGCGGCACTACCGTGGCAGATGTTTATGCAAGCGAAAATTGTGGCGCAAAACTCGGCCAATTTGTGCAATCCATCTCCTTTTTCAATGAAAAGGCCTATATTGTCGTAAACGGCGCCAATAAAATCGTCATCGTGGATGCGCGCACATTCGAATACATTGACACCATAGGAGGCCTTGGCTTCCCGCGTTACTTCTATCCAATTGACGACAAAACAGCATGCGTGACACAATGGGGTGTGGATGGCTTATCTGGCAGCATTGCAGTGGTAAACCTTACAACCCGTAAAGTCATTCAAAAAACCCCATTGCCGCAACCGGAAAAAATGTACCAGGCCGATCCGTCTACCTTGCTGGTGGCAAACATCGGCGGTTACGGGCTGGATTCAACCATTTCTTATATAGATATCAAAAGCGGGGGCGAGTTGAAACGCCGGAAATTCCGGGGTGCGCCGGTGGGATTCGCAGCCTTGAACAACAAAATTTATGTGCTTGGAAAAGGCGGGTACGGCCCCGCGCCAGATTACACGCCTTATCCGGGCTGGCTGGCTGCCGTCGACGGACCAGAATCCTACGAGCTGCTCAACGGCGCCGACGATTTATGCGCCAGTCCGAGCGGAAATGCCCTGTATTTCATTGCCGGCGGGATTTATAAATATGACGGAAGTGGTGCGCCCCAAAAAATCGTCACCCAAGCCTCGTACGCGCTCGCCTGCAACCCCGCCAACGGCTACCTGTATTGTTCGGATCCCAAAGACTTTGCTTCCAACGGTAAAGTGTTGATTTACAAGCCGGATGGTACCAAAGTGGGAGAATTTGGCGTGGGAATCGCGCCCGGCGATATTGTCATTCGGAATTAAAATACCGCCCTGCGCTTCATCGGGGAGGGAGCGCAGGGCGGTGTTGATTCTGAACATGGGATTCAAAAGATTTTAACCAGCGTATGCAGCCAATGAAAGGTATCGGGCTTGGATCATGAGCGTCCGCTCCACCAGATCTGATAAAAATTGATACAACAAATCCGGACTGCCTTTATAAACCTGAATATCGCCCAGATATTTATGGTATGCCTCTTTCTCTGAACCTTCAGAAACCCAAAATGGAGGGTAACCGAGTGAAACAAGAATTAAATTGCTTAAAAGCCGCGCAG
>JAGWYI010000358.1 GCA_018969455.1 Bacteroidota bacterium
TTTCCAAAATCGCCTTGTTCCAGCGCTTCCAGGGCTGCTTTCAGGTGTTGGCCGCCTAATTTTCGGTCAATTTTGTGAAATGCCTGCACCAAATCAATCATCGGCGCATTTGCATAATCCTCAATCAGATGCTGCACCCTTGTGGTATGCGGAATTTCGATGTTGTACAAGGGAGCCGCTTTTATTTTTAACCACAAGCCATCCGGGATGAAAACCCGGCCGATGCTGCGGCTTTCATTTTCCACCCAAACGGGCTTTTGAAGGTCCAATGGTTGCAGGGCAGCGTATACATCGTTTTCAAACTGCTCCACCGTGGGCTGCTCCAATTCTCCAATAAACCCGAACGCCGAGCCTTTGTGGTGTGCAAGACCCTCCAGATCAAGCACTTGTGCACCCATTTGTGCCATGGCTTTCAGGATTTTTGTTTTGCCCGATCCGGTGCGCCCGCCCAATACAAATAATTTCAGGGGAATTGTTTCAAATTGAGATCGGATGTATTGCCGATACGCTTTGTATCCACCTTCCAGTGTAATCACATCCAATCCTGCTGTACGCAACAGCCAGGCCATGCTTTGGCTGCGTTTGCCCCCGCGCCAGCAATGCACACCCAACTTGCGCGCCGGCGCCAGGGCCTTGGCATCGTGTACAAATCCGGCCATTTTTGGCCCGACAAACTGCAACCCCAACTCCAGGGCCTGCTCCGGGCCTTTTTGTTTATAGCAGGTGCCCACCGCTGCGCGCTCTGCATCGGAAAACAAGGGGAAACTGATCGCCCCGGGTATGTGCCCCTGCGCAAATTCACCCGGCGAGCGCACATCCAAAATAACCCGCTCGTTTTGAGTTTGCAAAAATAAATCGGCCGTCACGATGCTTTCCATAGCTGGCAAATGTAACGAAAAACCCCGGAATTGCGCAATAAACGCCATTCCGGGGTTGTAAAATTGGCAGTACGATTTTTTTAGTACGTCACTTTTGGCTCGATTTCTTTTGCCTGGGCAACCCAGCTTTCAACCTCATCCAGGCGCGGGGTACGACCCGCGCGGCCTGTTTCTTCGTTTACCTCAACCAATTTGGCGTGCAAGTTGGCAGGAACCCGGTTGCGCAATTCTTTTACGGTATCTACACCGGCTTTCTCCAGCAAATCAGAGAAATCTTCGGCAACACCTTTGAGGCGGAACAAATCTGCCATGTTGACCCAGCGCAAAATCAAAGACTCGGAAATGCCCGATTTGTCTGCGATTTCCTGGCGGCCTTTTTTGGTGGCGCCCAGGTCGAGCAATTCTTCTACGGTGGTGATGTTGAAATTTTCTTGCAGGTTGGCGGCATAAACCTCGCCAATACCTTTAATTTCGATCAATTTGTAAGCCATTGGAAACAATTTAAAATGGTGATTTTCTCAACATGAATTTTTCTTGCAGCGAAATTAGGCGCTTAAGTCCACTTTTTTTGCAAAATCAATGAAAAATTCCATGGATTCCGGGTTTTTCATCGCATCACGATGAAATGCTTTATCTAAAGGCTTGCGCTGCAACACTTTTTTTACGGGCGTTTCCATTTTTTTGCCCGAAATGGTATAAGGAATATCGGGCACAACCAGGATTTCATCGGGGACATGCCGCGGGCTGTATTCACTGCGCAACATGTGCCGAATTTTGGCAATCAAGGCATCATCCAGCAGGATACCCGGCTGCAATACCACAAAAAGCGGCATCCGGTCGCTGCCATCAGGCTTTTCAAGGTTTACGATCAGGCAATCCTTCACCTCCGATATCTGATCCATCGCGCGGTAAATCTCTGCCGTGCCTATCCGCACCCCCTGGCGATTCAGCGTTGCATCCGAGCGACCTAATATCACCACGCCCGCGCGCGGGGTTATGCGAATCCAGTCGCCATGCCGCCAAACCCCGGGATAATGCTCAAAATAACTTCCCTTGTATTTGGCGCCGTCGGCATCGTTCCAGAAAAAAACGGGCATGGAGGGCATCGGCTTTGTAACCACCATTTCACCAACCACATCAGCTGCAACCGAATGACCGTCTTCGTCCCAACTTTCCATCGCACAACCCAGACAACGGCACTGTATCTCGCCTTCATACACGGGCAGCATGGGGTTTCCGCCTACCCAGGCCGTGCATACATCTGTACCGCCCGCCATCGAGGAAAGCCAAACCTGCTCGCCTACGGCGTTGGCTACCCAACTGTAAGCCTCCGGAGGCAAAGGCGAACCCGTAGAACCAATTGTGCGCAAAGCACTTAAGTCAAAAACACGCCCCGGCTCCAACGCTGCCTTCCGACAACTCATCAAATAAGGGGCACTGGTCCCGAAATGATGGATTCCTGTCGCCTCGGCCAATTCCCACAACACGCCCAGATCGGGATAACCCGGACTTCCATCGTACAAGACAATCGTAGCGCCTGCCAACATGGAACCAACTGTAAAATTCCACATCATCCAGCCTGTGGTGCTGAACCAGAAAAAGCGCTCACCGGCCCGCACATCGTTGTGCAAATGCACATATTTTAAATGCTCCAATAAGTTCCCTCCGTGGCTGTGGGTAATCGCCTTCGGAACACCCGTGGTGCCCGAACTGTACAATATCCAGATCGGATGCGCAAAAGGCAGCGCCTCAAACACGAGCTCCGGCGCATCGGAATCCGGATTGACCACATCGGGCCAAAAAACCAGCTTGTCTCCCGCATCCGGGCGCTTGTGTGGGTCCAGATAAGGTATGTACACCACCTTTTCGAGGGTCGGCAGCGCCTCTATGATTTGGCTTACAACTTCTTTTTTATCAAAAAATTTGCCGCCGTAACTGTAACCATCTATGGCAAACAACACCTTGGGCTCTATTTGGGCAAAGCGATCAGCCACACTCCCTACCCCGAAATCGGGTGAACAACTCGACCAAATTGCCCCGATCGACAGGGTGGCAAGGGCAGCGATCACCGCATGCGGGGTGTTGGGCAAAAAAGCCGCCACACGGTCGCCCGACTGCACGCCCTGCGCGCGCAGGTATGCAGCCAATTGTGCCACAGCGCCCTCCAACTCGGCCCAGGAGATGGATTCCAGCGCGTTTCTTTCATTTTTGAACAAAATGGCGGGGTGCGCAGCTGTCGCCTTCCGAAAAACATGCTCGGCATAGTTGAGGGTGGCGCCTTCAAACCACCGAACATGCGGCATCGCTTCGCCCTCCAGCACCGATTGATACGGTGCATGGTGCATTACCTGAAAATATTCCCAGATGGATTCCCAAAAACCGGCGATGTCGGCACTCGACCATTGCCACAAGGCATGATAATTATCAAATTTCAGCCCTTTTTCTGATTCCAACCAGGCCATGTAGT
This sequence comes from Bacteroidota bacterium, assembly GCA_018969455.1. Lineage (GTDB taxonomy): Bacteria > Bacteroidota > Bacteroidia > Chitinophagales > Saprospiraceae > M3007. The sequence continues at coordinate 3,346 of JAGWYI010000358.1, forward strand.
GGGCTAAATGGCTGTTTTTCAACAATTCTGGATGCGGTTCCCAACAAATGGGTGGTGCGCTGTCGAGCATGGCGTAATTTGGTATGATGGTTCGGACAAAATGTTCTTTACAGAATAATAAAGGGCCAAAACCACAAATGCGGTTGGTTCCCGATATTTTTACGGCGAAAATCCGGCGATTCTCGCAATTCTCTGCATGATCCATCTAAATCTTTTAAACATGAAGTCGACAAAATTCTGCTTGCTTTTTGCCTTGCTCCTGAGCAGCTTTGCCTGTACCACAGGACAAAAAGCCAAATCCACCGCCACCATGCCGCCCAAAGGCGACGACGGTAAAATCGAAATCGTTTTCCTCCAACTCAATGATGTGTACGAAATTACCCCCGGCCCCACCGACAACACGGGCGGACTGGCACGGGTAGCCACCCTCCGCAAACAACTGATCGCACAAAACCCCAATACCGTAACTGTGCTGGCAGGCGACTTCATCTCGCCTTCTGTAGTGGGGACCCTCAAATTTGAAGGAAAACGCATCCGCGGCAAACAAATGATCGAAACCCTCAACAGCGTGGGCATCGATTATGTGGTGTTCGGCAACCACGAGTTCGACTACGACGACCTCGCCGACCTCCAATCCCGCATCGATGAATCCAAATTCGAATGGCTCGGCGGCAATGCCCGACTCAAAAATGCCGATGGCTCAAAAACCAACTTTTTTAAAAATGTAAACGGACAAAAAATGGCCATCCCCGACCATGTGGTGCGCAGCTTTAAAGATGCCGATGGCACCTCGGTCAACATGGGCATTCTCAGCGCCCTCATCAACACGGGCCGCAAACCCTGGGTGGAATACAACGATTACCTCGAAAACGCTAAAACCAGTTTTTCCTTCCTCCAGGACAGAACCGAATTTTCAGTCGGTCTTACCCACCTGGCAATTGCCGATGATAAAATGCTCGCCGCTGCGCTGCCTGCCTTGCCGCTCATCATGGGCGGACATGAACACGAAAACTCCCGTACCGTGGTAGGAAAATCCATCATCGCAAAAGCTGATGCCAACGCCAAAACCGTGTACATCCACAAATTGGTGTACGACAAAAACACAAAAAAGGCCACGCTGACTTCCGAGTTGCGCAAAATTGACAGCAAAATCGCCGAAGATCCCGAAACCGCTGCCGTGGTGGCCAAATGGGAAAAAATTAAAAATGACGCCCTCGGCAGCTCCGGTTTCAACCCCGATCAAAAAGTGGCCGACCTGAAACAGCCGCTCGATTGCCGCGAAATCATCATCCGTTACCAACAGGCGCCTGTGGGCGAAATGATTACCAGCGCCATGCGTGCCGCCGCAACACAGCCAACCGATGCCGCCATCCTCAACAGCGGCTCCATCCGGGTAGATGATGTGCTCACTGGTGCACTGGCTGAAATCGATGTGGTGCGCATGCTCCCGTTCGGCGGCGGCATCGCAGAAGTGGAAATGAAAGGCAGCCTGCTCCGCAAAACCCTCGAAAC
>JAGWYI010000359.1 GCA_018969455.1 Bacteroidota bacterium
TATACCAAAACGATCCAGGCAAACATCCAAAATCGCGGAGGATATCCGGTACCGTTTGAAATCAGGGATTATCCGAGCTATGTGCATGTAGTTCCCAATACAGGGACTCTGGCACCCAATGAGGTTCGGGCCATCAGATTTACAGTGGATTCATCGCTGGCCTTTGGTTATTGGAAAGACTCCATCACCTTGCGCACTTTGAGTGGAGTGGCGCCCCCCTTGGCCTTTATGGGCGGCGACGAACGCATCCCCTTGGGCGTACGCGTGGTGTGTAGTCCGCCCAATTGGGATCTTGACCCAGGGCAATTTGAAAACAGCATGAACTTAGTGGTGAAACTGAACGTACAGGGCACTATTTCCAACGATATAGAAGATATTTTAGGCGCATTCATTGGCGGGCAATTGCGCGGACGCTCGAATGTGCAGTATGTGCCGCAAGTAAGTACCGCCAACAACAAAGTCTATCTGGCTTATTTGACAGTATTTGGTTCTGCTGCTGATTTAAACAAACCGATCAACCTGCAAATTTGGGATGCCTCGGCTTGTTTGCTGTATGGGACAGTGATCGAAAGTTACGGCTTTATTCCAGACGGCATTTCCGGCGATGCGAACAATCCCGTCACTGCCACCACCAACAGCATGGTGTTGAGACAGATTCCGATTACCCCGGGCTGGAACTGGTTGTCGTTCAACCTTTCTTTTCCAAATCCTGCCATTACACCTGCTTTAAGCAGTTTGAAATACCCGGCGAATGACCTGATTAAAAGTCAAACCCAGTTCGCCAATTATTTTGGGACATCCTGGGTGGGCAGTTTAACTACCCTCGATAACCGAAAAATGTACCAATACCGGGCCGATAAGGCGGATACACTGCAATTGCTGGGACTTTGCCTACCAGACACCATGTCGGTATATGTAAAAACTGGGTGGAACTGGATAGGATATCTACCATCCTATTCTTTATCGGTCAATAACGCACTGTCAAAACTCAAAAACGACGGCTGGATTCAGGCGGGTGACTTGATTAAAAGCAGAACAGGTTTTGCGCAATACATCATCAATCCCGTTTATACCGGTTGGTTGGGCAACCTTGAATACCTCATGCCACCCTATGGGTATGAATTGAAACTGACCAAATCGGGTGTCAACAACGCCAAACTGACCTATCCACCGCAATCCTTCAAAGGAGACAACAGTCAGGTAGCAGACAGAGGTGCGGTTTATCCTGCTTTCTGGACAGTAGATCCTTCCCAATACGAAAGTAGTGCAACCCTGATTGGGATGTTGAGCGCTGATGGCCTCAATCTCACCGGTCCGAATATGGAACTAGGCGCTTTTGTGGGTAATGAGGTGCGGGGTTCGTCACAAGCGATGTACATAGAGCCGCTGAATTCATACCTCTTTTTCCTGACCTATTATGCCAACAACAACGGAGATCTGGTTCAATTCAGGTTATTTAACGAACATGATGGACAGATTCATAACTTGAATGAGACCCTGTATTTCAATGCTGATAACCACCAGGGCAGCGTGGATAGCCCCTTGCCATTTACCTACAATGGTTTGTCTGAAACAGAGGAAGTATTTAACAATCTCATCTTTGAGGTGCGACCCAACCCGTTCAGTCAATCAACTGAAATTCGTTTTGCCTTAAAACAAGCATCACCTGTAGATGTAACAGTTTTGGATCTGAACGGTCGCATGGTTGCACGTTTTGAAGGAGCAGGTCAAACGGGTGTGAACACATTGGAGTGGCAGGGTATCTCCGACTATGGAATTCCTTTGCCATCGGGGGTTTACTTCGTTAAACTGAAAACAGAAACCGGCACGGGGATCCGAAAAGTAATACTTCAACGATAGAACCTTTTATCCGTTTTGTTCAAATCGTAACATCAAAACCATGGGACTTCAACTTCCTTCAACATATCAAGGCACACTTACCCAAGCGGCTTGCAAGCCGCTTGGGGTGCTGTTCCTCAGCATGTTTTTCATGTTGATCATTGGAACGCTCCGTGCCAACCAGCCCGTTCCACCGCCCAATTGGACGGTAGATCCTGGCGCTTACCAATTCAATATGAACATTATTGCCCGGGTAAATTACCTTGGATTGCCCACCAATGCAGCAGGAAATATTGTTGGGGTATTTGTGGGCAGTGAATTGCGCGGGGTTGCTACGCCGGCTGATATCGCTGGTGAAATGTATTATTTCATTACGGTGTACTCTAATGTTGCCAGCGGCGAAAACCTGAGCTTCAAGGTGTATTACCAGCCTAATGATGCGATATATACATCCCTGCAATCGCTGCCATTTGTTACCAATGCAATTGAAGGCACGTTGCCATCTCCTTATTGGATTTTTGTAGACAATGTGACAGACCTTCCGCCGCATTTTAACTCTATTCCCAACGACACTACTTTGGTGGGCATTCCCTTCCAAAGCGTCAACTTAGCCAATTATTTGATCAGTGACGATGGGGATCCTGTGGTTTATTCGGCCTTTCCAGGCGCAAACCTCTCTGCCACCATCAACGGTACAATCCTGACTGTTAGTCCCATTTCGGGGAGCTGGACCGGTACCGATACAGTGCGGGTGGTTGCGACGGAACAAACAGCCAATATGAAAAAGGGGGCGACAACGCCAAAGTTTACCGTTTTCCCATTTTATGCTCCGCCTGTGCTGAATGCGATTCCGTCTCAAAGCATCAATGTTGGGCAAACATTCAGCAATTATGACCTCGATAATTCCCTATTGTTTACCGGGGCATGCAGGGCATTTGATTATTATGTTACCCCCTTCACTGGTACCACGGCGAACCCAGCCTGGACCAACATTACGCCGGGCGCCAATCCGATGACGGTAATAGCACGTCCTTTATTTGATAAAATTCAAATGGCAGGCGCCGGTTCCGAACTAGCTGCATTCCGCGGCAATACCCTTATCGGAAAGGCGAGCGCAACAGGTACAGCGCCCAATATCACTTACAACCTTACTCTGGCAAATCTGGGTACCGGCAATATTACGTTCAAATTTTTTGATGCAAGCCGGCAATACCTATATACCCAAGCGACCAATCTGGCATTTGTGCCGGGCGGCACAGCAGGATCGGCAGCTTCCCCATATTTGATCCAGTATTGTCCAATTGCGCCCAGCATCAATGCATCGGGCGTAGTGAGCATAGCAATCAATGATCTCAACTGGTTTGGTACCTTACCGGTGAATTACTTGGTATGGGACTGTCCCTTCCCGGATATTGCCTCACGGAGGGATACGGCCACTGGCTCCTATACCCGGTTTAACAACCCCAATCCGACCATCATCTCTCCATCAGCCATCAGTTTTCAGGAAAATACCTGTCTGGAATTGTATGACACGCAAGCTTATGATCCGAGCTTTTCAGAGGGCAATGGCTTGACGTATTCCATTGTCGGTGGGCCAGATCAGTCAAAATTCAGCATCAATGCTACGACCGGTAAATTGAGTTGGAACAATTTTGTTCCCAATTTTGAAACCCCGGCAGATGCGAATCTGGACAATAAATATTTGGTGTTTATAAAGGTTACCAATACCAACAATCTTACAAACCAAATTACCCTCGAAGTAACCGTTACCGATAATTTGGTAGAGGATTTTAACCCTGCCATTAACGGCGGCAGTACTGTGTGTTTGTCCAGCTCGGTTCTATTGAGCACATCTGGTGGGGGTTCTTATATTTGGAGCACGGGTCAAACAACTGCAAGTATCGGTATAACTCAAGCGGGCGTTTATACAGTGACGGTGACGAATGCAGCGCTTTGTACTGGTGTAGCCAGTGTAATCGTGAATCAGGCGCCAACGGTTGCTCTCACAGGATCATCGAGTATCGTATGTATTGGGGATCAAATTACCCTGCTATCAACGCCTGGCAGCGGCGCCAGTCCCTATACTTTTGCTTGGAATGGCCCAAATGGCTACACGTCTACTTTGGAAGATCCAACACCATTTGCCGCAGCCGCGGGAACTGGTGGAAACTACCAAATTACAGTCACCGACAATAAGGGGTGCACCGTTACGAATACGCAGACAGTGGTTTTTAAATCAGAGGCCAAACCAAACCTGGTTGCAACAGCCAGCTCGCCAGTTTGTGTTGGTACGCCCATCGCACTTACTGCAACTGCTACTGGCGGGACAAGCCCCTATGCTTATGCCTGGTCGGGGCCCAACAACTTTAGTGCTGGTGTGCAAAATCCGGCCACTTTCAACGCCACAGCGGCTGCTTCAGGCAATTATATCATCAGCGTCACTTCTAATGGCGGGTGTGTATCCACAGCCTCCAAAACGGTGGTGGTAAACCCAGGCCCAATCATCTTAGCGAGTGGAGCGACACCTGTTTGCCAGGGAAGCAACATAATACTTACTTCCAACGCAACGGGAGGAACCGCCCCCTACACCTATATATGGAACGGACCTAATAATTTTACATCTACCATCGCCAACCCAATACCTTTCCCGGGTTCGGCTGCTTCCAGCGGAACCTATACTGTAACAGTAACGGATGGAAATGGCTGTACGGCTACCTCAAGTAAAGCAATTGCGGTATCTACCGTAAATGTTGCCCCATCCGTAGGTACAACCGGGAACAGCCCGGTATGCGTCGGGGCCAACATTATTCTAACAGGTTCCGTTACCGGCGGATCTGCACCTTACACTTTTTCCTGGTCGGGTCCACTCAATTTTACATCCTCCGGGCAAAATCCAGCGCCATTTGCGGCCACCGCAAGTGCCGCTGGAACCTACAGCTTGACAGTGACATCCGCTAACGGCTGCTCGTCT
>JAGWYI010000360.1 GCA_018969455.1 Bacteroidota bacterium
TGCGTCGGCTCCGCATAGGTCGCTTTCGTATTTCTTCTTCCATGGCAGCATTGCTCACCATTTGCAGTTTTTATGCAGTATTAATAGGCATATTGATGATTTTTCTGCCCACCATTGTGGCCCAGGCGCGCAACCTCGCATCTGTCGATTACCAGGCCTTGGGCCAAAAACTGCAGGGCCCCTTTTCCAATTTGGATATTCAATTACACAAAATGGGCATGTTGGCGCCCGGAGAATCGCTGTCGCATCGGGTTGAAACCATTTTGAGTGAATATTTCAAACCAACGCTGCTGGGTGAATTTTTGGGTGGCTTTTTAGGGGCGGCCGGGGCTTTCCTGCTGACACTCTCTATTGTTACGTTCATCATGTTTTTCTTTTTAAAGGAAAGCAACCTGTTTTTGAAGATCGTACATGCCCTGGTTCCAAACGAAGTAGAGCCTAAAGTTCGGCTGGCCATTCAGGAATCCAGCGAAATGCTGACGCGGTATTTTGGCGGTTTGGCGGTTCAACTTACAGCATTTGCCTTGCTGGTAAGCGCCTTGTTGTGGATTTTGGGCGTTGAAAATGCCCTGTTAATTGGTGCATTTGCTGGAATTTTTAATGTAATTCCCTATATTGGACCCATATTTGGGATGATTTTCGGTGCATTTATTACCATTTCCTCCCATTTGGACCTCGATTTTTCCCTCATCATTCCGATGCTCATAAAGGTTGTATTGATCATTTATGCCGTGCATTTTCTGGATACCAGCATCCTGGGCCCCCTCATTTTTTCCAAAAGTGTGCAGGCCCACCCACTGGAAATATTCATAGTTACTTTAATGGCTGCCAACCTGGGCGGCGTTGCCGGTATGGTTGTAGGCATCCCGGTTTACACCATTTTACGCGTTATTGGACGCAATTTTTTCAGCCGATTCAAAGTCGTACAACGGCTCACAGAACACCTGGAGGAATCTGAATAAGAATCAATCATTTGATAATGAACAAACTATACCTGTTTTGTCTGTTTTTTACCGGGACCTTCCTTTTGCAGGCGCAACCCGATTCCAATTTGCTCCTTCGGCCCGAGCGTCTGCTGGAGAAAGATATAATCAGACAAGACGTGGGGATTTATTCATCCCAGGCGGTGAGCGGTACCCGAAGTTTGGAAAACCTGGATGATTTACCTTTTACGATTTGGGTGATTACAGGAGAAGACATCGCCCGCTATGGTTTTGTAACCTTGGGCGATGTTTTGCGCGCAGCGCCGGGCATGCGCGTCTCCCAAATGGGCAATGCAGAAGAGGGCGAAATGTTTATGATGCGCGGACTATCAGGCAATGAATATGTTAAAATATTGATCAATGATGTACCGGTTAAGCCAGCCTACGCCCGGGGAATGCCCATTGGCGCCCAGTTGCCCATCCGCCAAGCCGAGCGCATAGAGGTAATGTACGGTCCGGCAAGTTCCATTTACGGGAATGAAGCCTGTGCGGGGGTAGTGAATATCATATTAAAAGAAACCGAACGCCCGGTATTCACACAAGCAGATTTGAGTTTTGGTAAATATGGATACAATAGCCTGGATTTGATGTTTGGTGGCAAATTAGGCAAGGACAAGCGGGTTTTACGGTACAGTTTGTTCGGGAGCAGCACCATCCGCGACGATTCTGATGTTTTCAACAACACCGATTTGTTTACGATGAATAATTATGTGCCATTTGGGCTGGATTCGTCTGTTTACCGATACAACCGAAATTACATAGCAGACAGCGATGTACCCAATATACCCAAACTGGCCAAGGTCGCACACCAGAGCCGTTTGTTTGGTGTTACCCTGGCCTACAAAGGGCTGAAAATCAATTACGAACGCTGGTACAGAAACGATTTCTCATCCCTCGGCGCCAACCCCCTGGTCTATTCCTGGAGCAATCCGGCCGATCAACTGAACGAACGCATTGAAACCATTGCACTCAGTTTGACGCGCCAACGCAAACGCTGGCAGGTAAACACCAACATGTCTGTACAATATTATCAGGTAAATAATTCTACCAATACCATGATTTTCAATGGGTTGAGCCGGAATTTGTATGAAATTAGACGTCCGTATATAACCAACGACTCATTGTACCGTCAATTCCTGAACACGGCAAACCAATTCTATAACATGGAACAGCGGTTCGTATATGCTCGAGCTGCCGACGCCCGGCTTGAAACCCGTTTAAACACTGTTTTGCAACGCAATTTATTTTTAGAAACAGCCCTACAAGTTCAATTAAGCACAGGCACCCCACTTACCCGCCATAGCATTGTTCCTGTTGAAACCAATTTTCTGGGTTTTAGTGATTACTCTGATTACGGCTTCCCTTATTCTCCCTACAACGGCGCCAACCTGGATGCTACCGCTTTCGGACAACTGGAGTGGCGTGGGCCAAAATTGAAAATCATTGCAGGAACTTCCCTTAATTATGCCCCCTTGATCAACTTAAGCCCGGTGCTGGCGCCAAGGGGGGCAGTTTTATACAAAATAGACAGTTTCTTTTCTGTTTTTGGGAATTTCACAACCGGCTTTCGGCGTCCAAATGCATACAATTTCGCAAATTCTTTCACTTTAAGACGCGCGGATGGCAATATAAACAGTGGGCCTAGTTTGCTCTATGATCCAGAGGGATGGTTTGTAAAAACAGAACGAACCGAATCTTTTGAAGGCGGTGTGCGCTATAAAAAGGATGGAAAAAGCGTGCAACTCTCCTGTTTTAGCCAAAGCGTTTACTATTACGTCCGACCAAATCAATACCAGGAAATAGCATCTTACCAAAGTGTCATCAACGGCTTCAACAACATTCCTGGCAAAGGGCAACATATTTGGGGAATACAAGGTCTTTTAACCCTTGAAAACAGCAAAAATGAATTAAATTTGGGAAAAAAAGTGCGCACCATTACCTCCAAAACCGAGTTCTACGCACAATACAGCAAAGGGAAAGAATGGCTCGAACCAGGACAAAGCCCCTTGAATGATGTGTTAAACATGCCCCGCTGGATCACCCAATTCCGAAGCTCCTGGCGCACCGGAAAATTCCAGCTGATGATCGCCTCCAACAGGCAATCATCAAACACGAGTAAATCAATTACTTATAAATCCCGGTACCAACTCAACAATTTCATCCTCCGGTACGGTACCTACCGCACCTGGGATGTGGTAGCCCGGGTGTACCTCGACAAACATTTTGTGCTGTATGCCCAAATGCAAAACCTCTTCAACCGCCATTACAGCGGGCTTGATGCATACGGAACACCCGATGACCTCATTTACAACCCCCAGCAAGGACGCATCTGGCGCATCGGGGTGAGCTACAACATGAATTAGTATTGTTGGACGGAACAAAACCTTTGTTTTATTCGTATTTAAAAAGCTTGCAGCAAATTAACACAAACGATTGCAAACGAATGCCGAACTTGCAGGCTCCATAGCGCACTCTGTTTATGAACCTTTCTGATTTGTCGTTGAGCCGCCCAGTGCTGGCTACTGTTTTTTCCATCTTGATTGTGGTCTTTGGGGCCATTGGTTACAGTTTTCTCGGCGTACGGGAATACCCCGCCATCGACCCGCCCAACATTACCGTGCGCACCAATTACACCGGCGCCAATGCCGATGTGATTGAAAGCCAGATCACCGAACCTATGGAAAAAGCCATTAACGGCATTTCGGGTATACGGGCCATCTCTTCACAAAGCGCCCTCGGCGCAAGCGTTATTACGGTAGAATTCAATTTGGGCACCGATCTGGAACAAGCAGCCAACGATGTACGCGATAAAGTGAGCCAGGCAGTACGAAACCTCCCGCAGGATATCGACGCGCCGCCAGTGGTTCAAAAAGCAGATGCATCCGGCGACCCCATCATTTTTGTTCCCATTCAAAGCAGTACCCGCAACATCGTCGAACTAAGCGATTATGCCGAAAATGTGCTGCTCGAAAAGCTCCAAACCATTCCGGGCGTTTCCGGGGTGAATATTTTCGGACAAAAACGACCCGCCATGCGCCTGTGGCTCGATCCTGTGCGCCTTGCAGCCTTCCAATTAACTGTTCAGGATGTCCAAAATGCCCTCGTACGAGAAAATGTGGAACTCCCGGCAGGAAAAGTACGCGGAGACGCCACCGAACTGACGGTAAAAGCATTCGGACGACTCTCTACGGAAGACGATTTTAACAACATGATCATCCGCCAAACGGCCGGACAAACCATCCGCTTTCGCGATGTAGGTACTGCCGTTCTTGGTCCCGAAGACGAAGAAACCGGCGCCCGGCGAAACAACATTGCCGGATTGAGCCTGGCCATTGTGCCCCAGCCTGGCTCAAATTACATCGAAATCGCCGATGAATTTTACCGCCGTTTTGATCAAATTCAAAAAGAGACCCCACCCGATATCATCATGGCCATCGGGATAGATAAATCCAAATTTGTGCGCCGCGCCGTGTCCGAAGTAGAAGAAACCCTAGCCATTGCAATCGGATTGGTGGTTTTGATCATTTTCCTCTTCTTCCGAAACTGGATCATCGCGCTCCGCCCCCTGATCGATATTCCCGTTTCGCTCATTGGCGCTTTTTTCATCATGTATGCTTTTGGCTTCAGCATCAATGTGTTAACGCTGTTGGCCATCGTATTGGCAACCGGACTTGTGGTAGACGACGGGATTGTGGTTACGGAAAATATTTTCAAGAAGATGGAAGCGGGGATGGACAAGTACACCGCCGCACGCGAGGGCACCCGCGAGATCTTTTTTGCCGTTATCAGCACGAGTATCACCCTCGCTGT
>JAGWYI010000361.1 GCA_018969455.1 Bacteroidota bacterium
CTTCTTCAAAACCGGCAAACTGGTTGGTTCGGGTATTCCAAACACCGTATTTATAGGCCAAAGGGAAATTTTCTTGCGCCAGATTGAGCCGAATCGACCACCAATTGTCTTCTTTCCCGAGCACAATGGGCGCACTGATGTCCCAATTGCGCAATCCGACACCATGGCCGAGCAAACAGATTGCTTCATCGGGTTTCAGAACGGGCGCTTTTACTTTGAACAAATGGGTAAAGCCGGCAGCGGCCTTTAAGGGTTTTCGGATTTCGTTTTTAAAAAATATTTGTTGAAACGGCTGGGAAAAAAACACATTTTCCAAAGCGCCGGGGTTGTTCCAATAATCGTGTACTTGTAAAAACCCGGTTTTGGCGCCTGCCAAATCAAGTACACGATCGTCGCCCCATTCCGTTTTGTCGCTGGCGTCGCGATCGCGGAATTGGTATTGGTACTGAAGGGTCTTTACCTTTTTGGGGTCAATTTCGAGTTCGGCATGCCAGGTTTGCGCATCGAGGTATTGCAATGGCAACAATTCAGCCGCATCGTTTACGCGCATCCACAGGGATTGGCCGTATTGTGTGGCATATCGGAGGTAAAAATGGATTTTCATAAACAGGCAGAATATCAACTCGGGTTTTCGATGCCGAATTTGGAACAAATGTATGGCAAACGAGTACTTTTTTTATGTACAAACCGAAATAATACGCAGGTATCAGGCCTCGGTGGGTTCCGGCTCAGGCAATGAAAGCCAGAAGTTGTTGTAGCCATCGCCCTGTGTGATGGCCAATTCCTGTGCATTGAGCAATTCGAGCAGGGCCAAAAACGTAACAATGGCATGAATTCGATTTTCGAGGCTCAGGAAAACCGTTTCAAAATTGGCTTTTTTTAGTTTGGAGATGCTTTCTTTCAAAAATTCCCGTTGTTCCTGAATGGTATAGTTGAAGTTGTAAACGGTATGGATCCTTTTTGATTTTTTCTCATCTTCCATGCGTGCAAGCAGGCGCTCGAATACGCGCAGGAGTTTGTACAGGGTTACATTTTCCATTTCGGCATCGGCCAGGGCAGTTTCTGCGAGCAGGCCGATTTCCGTACCTGCGTATCCCCGGGGCGCCATGAAGGCCCGCATTTCTTCCATACGGCGGAGATCCTCCAACACACTTTTGTATTTTTTATATTCCATCAAACGGTCTACCAGTTCCTGACGCGGGTCAATTTCATTGCCCTCCTCGTCCATTTGCCGACGTGGGAGCAACATTTTTGCCTTAATTCGCATGAGGGTTGCGGCAACGACAATAAATTCGGAGGCAAGATCGATGCTCATGGACTGGGCCTGATGGATGTAGGCCAGGAAATCATCGGTAATTTGGGCAATCGGGATGTTGTAGATATCCAGCTCGTCGCGCTCAATGAAGAAGAGCAACAAATCGAAGGGGCCCTCAAAGGCGGGCAATTTGATGGTAAAAGTTTCTGCCATATATGCCTAAAAGCCTGCAAATTTACGAAAAAAACAGGGATCAGCCCAAATTTTCAAGTAAATGTTCACCTTTGCAGACCTGAATTTTGCCACATGTCCACTTTGTACCTCATTCCGGTTCCAATTTCTGAATCGGCCATGCATACCCTCCCCCCTTACTTGCTGGAAGTATTGTACCAGCTCGATTGTTTTATTGTAGAGCGCGCCAAAACGGCCCGCCATTTCCTCAAAGCGGCACAACACCCAAGCCCAATCTCCTCGCTGGAAATTGTAGAAATGGATGAAAAAGACCATCGTGAGGCCGAAAAATGCCTTAAGTTGGCCATCGCATCGGGACGGGATGTGGGCATTATGTCGGAAGCGGGTTGTCCTGGCATTGCCGACCCTGGCGCTCATCTGGTGGGACTGGCCCACCTCGCAGGTATTCGAGTGCAAGCACTTGTAGGACCGTCGTCCCTGTTGTTGGCGCTGATGGGCTCGGGGATGAGTGGGCAGAAATTTGCATTTCACGGGTATTTATCACCCAAGCGGATTGAATTGGGAAAAGACCTGCGGAGGCTTGAACAAGTTTCAATGCAGCAGGATCAGACGCAAATTTTTATTGAAACGCCCTACCGCAGCCAGATGGTGGTGGAAGTTGCCCTGGAATCTTTGCAAGCCGATACCTGGTTCGGGTATGCTCAGGATCTTACAGGTGCAGCCGAACACGTGCGGTCGCTGCCCATTAAAACATGGAAAAAAACACCGCCAGAGCCCCTGGGAAAGGCCCCGGCGGTATTTTTGCTTTTTCGGGGCAAACAAGCGCTTACCTGATGAGGATTTTTATCAGTCCACGTTGACGGCCATTGGCCATTTCCAACACATAAACACCAGGATTCCAGCCAGATGCATCGATGCTGAAGTTTTGACTTTGCGTTGTTCCTTGAGATTTTAATTGCCCCATGGTGGTGAATACCTGCCAAGAAAGGGTATTTTCGGGAAATTGGTCCACTTGAACCCGCACCCAATCGTGGGCCGGATTGGGACTGATGTGGGCAGAAAGCAATTCGAGGGTATTGTCTTTGGTGGAAACGGTACAATCGACGAGGGTAGTTTTGTACAAACTCAAGCCGCCGCGCTGGTTGCCTACTACCATTTCGAGTATACCATCGTCATCCAGGTCGGCGAGTGCGGGGTGGGTGCGCGCGCCATCGTCTACATTTCCCCACGAAGCACTTAATTGGGGGAAAGAATCGGCACTTGCCGACAAGCTGCCGTACAGTTCAAGCGGCCCCAATTGGCTGCCGGTAAGCATTACATCGCCGTTGGGGGTAGATAAGAAAAGCGGCGTGCTGTATCCGATGGAATATCCGGGCACATCGGTATCTACTTTTCCGATTGTTTGGATGCTTGGTTGAACCGCAAATTTGGGTGCATTCAAGGTGCCCACGTTTTTAAAATAATTGATGTTTCCTTGTCTTTCTCCCACAATTACATCGGGTTTTCCGTCTTTATCCAGGTCATAAATGGCAGGTGTGGAAGCGACTCCAACGTCCATCGAGATCCACATGGGGTTCAGATCCTGCTCAAACAACATTGGATTACCTGATCCGCCTTCGTTTTTAAAATAATACAATCCGCCTCCATTGTTTCCAATGAGCAGATCGAGGTCGCCATCCTTGTCCATATCGCCAAAGCTTGGACTGAAATCAAAATCGTTGGGGGTGTATTGCGCCATGTTGAGCCAGTTATTGTCTACCAGATCAAAGGCGGGGGCCGTTGGAGTACCCACATTTTTAAAATAATACAGGCTTGCATTGTTGGGCGTACCCGGATTGGATCCATTGGCAGCCGTGAAATATCCTGCATTTCCGACAATCAGGTCCATAAGACCATCCGCATTGATATCGGCAAACGCCGGGTGGGTTGCGGTGCCGACATCAATCATTTCGTCGACCAGAAATCGTTTTGTTTGAAGGGTAAATGTGTGTCCGGCGCTTGCTGTATTTTGGTAGTACCATACATTTCGACGATCCTCTCCAATGGTTTTGCTGTTGGATGAAACAATCATGTCTTTTTTTCCATCGCGGTTTACATCCAGGTAAAAGGCTGCGGGAAAGTCGTAGAGAATTACGGGGATATCGTTGCTGGGAAACAGGGTATCAAGTTTTGTCATCCATGCTTTTTGCGGGGTTCCGCCATTGGTCATCATGCCCATGCATTCGTATGAGATGTTTCCATATACCAAATCCTTGTCGCCGTCGCCTTCTACATCGAATGGCATCAAGGTAGCCCCCGGGTGGCGCGTATCCCGGTCATACACCTCCTCATCTGCAAATCCACTGGAACACACATTGGGATCGGCGCTCAAGCTTGCTTTACAAGGCAAGAAACCATTTTCGTAAAATTTACCCCAACATTGATCGCCCACTTCAAATTTCAGACTGTCGAGGCCAAAACCCATTTCTACTGATTTATTTCTAAAAAACCACAAATTGGTGCTGTTTCCGGATGGGAAGGCCAGGATATCGAGGTCGCCATCGCCGTCTATATCCTCAATGCCCGGAATATCCGTTTTATTGATGGGCAAATTGTTCCAGAATCCGGGCTGGTCTACATCAGGATACCAAATATATAAAGGATTACAGGTTGGACAAGTTGGGTAAGAGAATACAAAAGGCGTAAAATGCAGCATGTTGTTTTCATAATAACCCCGGTATACCTGTAATTCCATGGTTCCGGGCGCATAGGATGCCGTGAAGATATCAGGCGCCCCATCCTTGTTGTAATCGCGGAGCAGGGCATAATCCGACATTGCGGGGAAATTACAGGCATACTCTGGAGCAAAATCATATTGAGCCAGAGCGATACCGCCTGTTGCCAGATAGGTTAATACTACATCACCTCCTCGGTCGAAAATCACAAGATCCTGAAAGCCATCGTTGTTCAGGTCGGCCTGAGAAAATTGCGGATTGTTCATACCGCCTGCAAAAGGTGTTTTAAGCGAAACACCCTGTGTGGTTACAGGCGCCTGCATCCTTTTGAACATCAAATTTTGAGAAAGCACCGGATGTGTAAAAAACAAGGCAAGAAAAACCAGAAAGAAAACGCTGTATTTCATGAATGCAGAAATTGAACCTATTAGCAAAACAAAATTGTAATCCGACAAAACTACAGCAAAATCAACCGTGAAATAAAATGCAATGGAGGATGTGTCTTAAATTAGCCGCTAATATCGCATTTGATTTCATTCAGCCATTCTTGTTTTCCATCCATGATCTACGAATTTCGCGGATTTCGCCCCGTTGTGCACCCAACTTCTTTTATTCATCCGCAGGCC
>JAGWYI010000362.1 GCA_018969455.1 Bacteroidota bacterium
AAAAACGCTCCAAGCCCAGCATGGGCGTTTTTTTAACGACGGGTGCAAGCCAGTGGTTGAATGGGCCCGCCTGCAGGATGCAGGCAATTAAGGGCAGAATGACAAAAGCACGTTGGCGTACATTTGCGTTAAGGCTTTTAAACGATCATAATGAACAACATTTACAAAAGATACATGGATAATCTGTTGCACTAGCAAACATCAACACCACAGAGAGCATCGAAATACTACAAGCCTGTAGAAATGATGAATCTGAGATCAAACGTAAATGTGCCGATGAGCAACTTCGATGGTTAAATGGTGAACCCGGGATGCGGGTTATGTGGTAAATATTTAGCAACTCCTGTTGATAAATGATCCACAACAAAACCATTAAATTGGTTATTTTTTATGTTTTTGGCAACAAGTACAATTCCTTCGACAACTCAATTACTTCTCCGGCGGCGTAATCACTATCTCCGTACCGATATCTAAAATTCAAAATAAGTGCGGTTTCTTGATTGTAATTTTGGTCCCGAAATTGCACAATTGTGTGAATACTGTTCCGAAGTCTAAACGAAGTAGTTTTTTCAATTTGGCTTATGTCCAATTTGTAAGTCGTTCCGAAAAGGGTTTTCAATTCGAGATTTCTACCGGTTAGAACCGCATCGGATAGAAAAATGATTCTAGCCAGACTAACCATATTAAGGATAAATAACAAGGCTACAATGATGATTGCTAATATCTTATGTGCCAAAATGCTTTTCCATAAAATTATTAACATCAATGCTGTGTAACACAGTGAAAAAACAAACATACTGATCGCAAAAAAGGAAGATCGTGCGCCCGAAATCTTCAAGGGTTGAGCATCCCGTACCATCATCCTTAACTCGACGTAATTCATTGACCTTTAATTAAATGTTGAATAAAAAAGATAGGCATTAAAATGCTTGCGCCCTGATAATTCTGCGAAGATACCATCTGATTTTTATGTGGGCAAAAATTTTTAAACACGCGCTAAGTGTCTACTTTTTTGAGAAGGTCCATTGGCTTGGAAAATTACGGATTATTTTAAATTAAAACTGCAAACCGAAACACTAGTGTCCGGTTATAAATCAAAGAGAATCAATTGGTTATCAGGGACGGAGTCGTCATTTTTGTCATCACCTTTCATAAACAGTTGATTTACAGGAGTTTTGTCAAGTGCAGAAACGCTTAAAATCTGTAGCATTTCGTTCATACTCAATGAAATTTCAAGTTTCTTCTTGAGGATGGCGATAATGACGTAATTGCAGACAGCCACCCAGATTTGTGCTTTTACGGCATTTGGACTTTCTCCCCAAAACACTTTAATCCGGAGATGTTGCTTGATCCATTTGAAAAACAACTCAATTTGCCACCGGTATTTATAAATCAAAGCGATTTGTAGAGCATCAGCCAAAAAATTGTTGGTTATAAATACAAATGTTTTGTTCAGTTCTTTGTCATGATATTTAATCCGGCGGAATAATGCTGGATATTCTTTTGAAGCGTAATGATTATTGAGTCGAATTGATTGATCGCATTTCACCCCACGAGGCTTATCGACTGGCCGAGAGTAAACTCGGGTAAAAGCCAAATTCTTTTTTGCTCGGGTTACAAAGAAGGCTTTAGATTCATGGATGTGGTATAATCGTTCCCAATCTAAATATCCCCTGTCCATGACATAAAAGGCATCCGGTTCATACTCCAGAATATCCATAACGTTCACATCATGTGATAATCCGTCAGTTATGTGGATAAAACACGGGATTTGGCAACGAACATCGAACAAGGTGTGCAGTTTTACCGCCGCTTTATGCTTGCGAAATTTTGCCCACCAGAACACCTCCAAGCACAAATCAATGGTTGTCGAGTCAAGTGCATAAATCGTGTTATCCAATTCAATGCCCTCCAAAACAGCCCCTGTATATAAAACCCGCGCCCTTTGGATTAACAATTGAGCAAGGTCTGCATAGATTCGCCAGTCACGTTGTTCATTCGCATCAGCCAAAGTACTTCGTGTTATTCCTTTAGTAAAACCTAAATGAAATAATTTTGACTCATGCGCTTGAAGGCAAATTATTATATCGCGCAAACTCTCTCGATTCGTCAATTGACCAAAACTTAAACTCAGAAACTGATGCCAACAACTAAATCTCCGCACTCGATAATTACCGTTGTATTTTTCAACACATCGGTCAAACTCTTCGGGGTGTATCAGGTTCATCAGTTGAGAAAAAACGTATTTGCCTTTGTTCATCGGTGCGCTCATTTGCGCGCCAAAGGTTAAGACCTTAACTTTGGATTCAAATCGTTCACATCAGTTTACCCCAGCAAAAAATTGAATATCAAACAGTTAAATCAGTTTTTGAAAACCTTAACCGGACACCAGTGAAACCGAAACCAAATTAAGCTTTAGTGCGTTTATTTGGCAATAAAAAATCAATACAATGCACAAAAAAATGACCGTGGAAGTCTGGAGCGACGTCATGTGCCCGTTTTGCTACATCGGCAAACGTCACTACGAAGAAGCACTGGCACAATTCGCAGACAATCAGCACGTTGAGATAGAATGGAAGAGTTTTCAACTGGATCCTTCCGTCCCTGAGCATTTTGAAGAAAAGCCCGACCTGTATCAATATTTGGCCGAACGCAAGGGCATCAGCGTTGCGCAATCCCGCCAAATGCACGATCGGGTGGTTGAAATGGCCCAAAACGCCGGTTTGACCTATAATTTTGACCAGGCCGTGGTGGCCAATTCCTTTAAAGCCCACCGCGTAATTCAAATGGCCAAAAGCCAGGGTCTGGGCGATGCCATGGAAGAACGGCTTTTCAAGGCTTATTTTACCGAGGGCAAGGACTTTGGAGCGGCCGAAATATTGTTGGAATTGGGGAAAGAGATTGGTTTGAGTGAAAATCAAGTACAAGAGGCGCTTCAAAATGAGGCATATTCGAGTTTGGTGATGCAAGACATTGAGGAAGCCCGACATTTGGGCATTTCCGGTGTACCATTTTTTGTGTTCAACCGACAGTATGCCGTTTCTGGCGCACAAGCGGCAACCCTTTTTCTGGAGGTAATGCAGAAGGCCTATGCGTCTTGGCGTAAGGCACATCCGATCCTTGTGCTCGACGCCCCCTCAGGCGCCCAGTGCAGCCTGGAAGAAGGCTGTTGAGTGAAATGGGTTTTGTTTTTCAGGCGCCGCCTGAGAGCCTGTAAAAATTTATATTTTCCGCCAATACAATATTATTTTTTTTTCCATACGTTGTTCCTTTTTTTCGCCGTAATTAGTCCCATTATCCCGAGTACTCGGGACAAAAAGCGCCTAGTCTGACTAAAAAGCCCTTGTTATATTAATTGAAAATATAATTTTTTACAGGCTCTCAAACGGGCGTTTGTTAAGTTGTCTGGTTGGCCCAGCGAATGAACATGATTTACCCGCAGCGAAACGACTGATAGAAAAGTTATACCAGGATTCAAAGGATTTTGTGCATAAATCAGGATGGATTTCGCTGATTTATCCACAAAATCCGGCGAATCCTGGTATACAAAAGCCATAAAAGCACACATAAAATAAACAATTATATATAAACATTTTACTTATTATATTTTTTTCTAATTTTATGGCATGCTTCTTAACAAGAGGAAGCACAGGAAGGATCATCATAATTATAAATTGTTTGCATGTATTATTGGCAATAATTTTAGACAACCCTAAATCCATTTCAAACGGCTACCTTTCCATAACGACTTATAATCCCAATTCCCAATAGTACAATTGCGGTTCCCAGCATTTGCATTCCACCGACTGGTTCCTGCAAAAACCAGTAACCCAGGGCCAGCGTGGAAACCGGACCGACAAATCCGATAATACCTGAATTTGCAGCCCCGACCACACGAATACCCTCCACAATCAGAAAGGTGGGAATCACGGTGGCTACCACCGCCAGCCAGAGTGCGAGGGTGTATACTGGCATCGGAAAATGCCAGAGGTTCAGGCCATTGTGCAGCGCACTTTGGATGAGGGCGGGCGCCGTGGCAGCCAGAACAGCGTAACTTGTAAAGCGCAGGGAACCTACTTTGTGCACGTATTCGCCCGTAAATACCACATAAAACGAATAGGTAAACGCACAAGCCAGCACCAGTCCCACTCCGCGCAATACATCCCGCTGCGCCCCGAAACCCTGCTCGGCCGCAAACACCAGCACGATGCCACTGTAGGTCAAGGCCATTGCCAGGTATTGCACTGGCAAAATACGCCGTTTGAACAAAAATGCCGAAAGTACCAGCACCATGGTGGGGTAACTGAACAGCACCAGGCGTTCCACGCCTGCGCTTACATATTGCAAGCCCCAAAAATCGAGCATGCTCGATACATAATAACTCAAAATACCCAATCCGCTGATGGCCGCCCATTGGCGCAGCGTCAAGGGTGGGTAAGGGCTGCGCAGCGAGCCGTAAAAAGCACTGAGGGCATAAAAAGGCAGTGCAAACAGCATCCGCAGGGCAATGACCGACTGCGTGTCGATCTCATAACGGTACATCAGCTTGACAATCACCGCTTTGGCGGAAAAACAAACATTGGCGAGCACGAGAATGCCGACGCCTAGCAGAAAACGGGTACGGGATGACAAATTGAAAAAGTTAACACAGGTTCGCCGAAAAACCGGCCGCTTGTAAAGACATTTGGGGGAGGGAATTGTTCATTAGAGTTGTTGCGGTATGAGAATCAATTGGTTAAGCAAAAATTCCATAGCCCGGCACAAACGCCTGCGAAGAGATTATAT
>JAGWYI010000363.1 GCA_018969455.1 Bacteroidota bacterium
GAGTTGAATTCGATTGAACTTCAGTCCGATTCCGAAATTGGGTTGCAGGCTGATTGATTCCTTGTTGGGGTTAAAATCATCTTTCACGCGCTGAAAATTACCCACACCGGCACGCACCTGCAGGAATCCGTTGTAATTATATTCCATGCCGAATTTGGGATCTATGCTGATTGGATTTGAACGGATCAGCACATTGCGCTTTCCATCGGTGGTGCATTCGAGGTCGATTGTTGGCAGGAGGGAAGATTTGCGGTTCAGGGAAATTTTCCTCCCAGCGCCCAGAATGAGTCGCGGGAGGGTAATCTCGGTGCTTGACACGGGAATTTCGTTGTTGGTTTGTTTGTAGACCTGTTTTTCCTGTTCCGAAAGGTTGAAAGACCAGGCATTGAAGGTCGTACTTAAATCGCGCCCCATAGCGCCAAACACCCAGTTCCCTTTTTTATACTGAATACCCAGGTCGGCGCCAAATCCCCATGCGCCTCCGAAGGAACCAATTATCCGGCGAATGATTTTGGCAGAGGCGCCTATAGTCAGGTTGGGATTTTTCAATGTGCGGGCATAACTCCCCATAAACGCATAATCGGCAGAAGAAAATTGCGAAACATTATCGTAGTTGATGGTGCCATCCGGAGAAACCAGGTTGATGGTATAGGGTATATTATCGATTCCCAAACGAATAAGTGAAAAAGCCAATACCGATTTTTTCTCTGTTTGCAATGATTTTGCGATACCCAGGTAATCGTACTGACCCACACCTGCAAACCATTCGGCATGCATGGCGCTTACTTGCAAGGGCGCTTCGATGGATGCCAAACCGGCAGGATTCCAATAAGCAGCAGTAACATCACCGGCAATCGCGGTTTGGGCGCCCGACATGCCATGCGCACGCGCGCCGACACCGATAGCCAGAAATTCGTTGCTGTATTTTTGGGAAAAAGTCCTTTCTACAATGCCTAAAAGGGAAAAAAGGATCAAAGAATAATTCAGGAAGTGCTTTTTCATACAAGGTTGCTTTGCCACAATGACGACAATTGCGTTCTGCGGGTTGCCTTGGCAGATCGCGCCCACGCAAAGAAATGGCGAATTGTCAGAACATCGAAATACAAGGGGTTAAGTTTGGTGTACTTCAGGCATCCAAATGTCGCGCGCTGATGAATCGTCAAGGTGTTTTATGATTTTAGCAGGTACGCCGCCCACCACCACGTTGGATGGTACATCTTGGGTGACCACTGCACCGGCGGCTACAACCGAATTGGCGCCAACGGTGACTCCGGGCAAAATGGTCGCACGCGCGCCAATCCATACCTTGTTTTGAATGACAACAGGCTTGAGAACGAGCATTTTGCGCATGGATGGCTCCACCGGATGCGATTCGGAGCTGATGCTTACCATCGGGGCAATTAATACATCATCGCCTATAGTAATGCCTCCCAGATCCAGGAAAGAGCACCCGTGGTTGATGAATACATGGTGGCCCAGACTGATATGTCGACCAAAATTGGTATAAAACGGCGCGAAAACAGTGGTCGTATCAGGGATCGTTTGCCCGGTGATTTCGCCGAGTTTGGCTCTTATTTCCTGAATACTTGTGGCTGAATTTAAACTTGCCAATTTTATCAAAGTTTCAGAAACAGCCTCAAAGATCCGGGGATACTCCGGGTCATCAAACCGGATCAAACCACCCTTCCGCATGCGAGTGAAGATATCTTGAGGTAAATTTTCCATTTTTTCAGTTTGCTTTTTCTTAGAAACAGTTTCTTAAAACAAATAAGATACGCTGGACAGGCCATTTATACCAGGATTCGCCGGATTTTGTGGATAAGTCCGGCGAATCCTGGTATAAAACCCATTAAATGTGCCCGATTATATTGATCATGAAAGGTATTTCCCCACAATTGGCATCCTCCTGCCCATCCCAAAGCCCTTGCTGCTTATGCGAAGCACCGGCGCGGCCTGTTCACGTTTGAACTCGTTGACATTCACCATTTTAAGAATACGTGCGATCAATTCGGGCGCATAACCCATGGCTGCCAGTTCGCGCGGGCCCTGGCGTTTTTCGATGTATTGAAACAAAATCGGGTCCAGGATATCGTAAGGTGGCAAGGAATCGGAGTCTTTCTGACCGGGGCGCAGCTCGGCGCTGGGCGGCTTTTCAATGGAGCTGAGCGGAATTACAATTTGATCTTTGTTGAGATAACGGGCCAGTTCGTATACTTCGGTTTTGTACAAATCGGCCAGTACCGCCAGTCCGCCGCAAAGATCACCGTACAGGGTTCCATAGCCCACTGCCATTTCGCTTTTGTTGGTGGTATTGAGCAAAATATTTCCAAATTTGTTGCTCATAGCCATCAAAATCATCCCGCGCACGCGTGCCTGCAGGTTTTCCTCGGTCACATTAGGGGTATAGCCCCAGAAATGGGGTTTCAAGGCGGTTTCAAAGGCTTCGAACATAGGCTGAATGGGAACCAGGTCGTACTGAATACCCAGATTTTGCACCAGCGCACGCGCATCCTGCACAGAGTGGTCGCTGCTGTATTGGCTGGGCATGAGCACCCCGCGCACATGATCGGAACCCAGGGCTTTTGTAGCAAGCACAGCCGTTACCGCCGAATCTATCCCTCCGGAAAGGCCCAAAATGGCGTTTTTAAAGCCCAGTTTTGCAAAA
Organism: Bacteroidota bacterium; assembly: GCA_018969455.1. Lineage (GTDB taxonomy): Bacteria > Bacteroidota > Bacteroidia > Chitinophagales > Saprospiraceae > M3007. The sequence goes on from JAGWYI010000363.1 coordinate 2,666, forward strand.
TAGTCGCGAATGCCCACCAGCAGGGCATCATGTATCAGGGCAATTTTATCTTTAGGTTGTACGCGATTGATTCCCCCCTGCATCACTTCATCTAAATCATAGGTACGTACCGCTTCCTCAAAAAATGGCATTTCTTCAAAAACTGCACCATCGGGAGAGACCACCAAAGAGCCGCCGTCAAAAATCACGTCGGTTTGGGCGCCTACATGGTTGGCGTAAAACAAAGGGGCCTTGTACCGTTGCACGTTGGCTTGAACGACCCGTATGCGTTCGGCCGCATGATTGTAATCGAATGGCGAAGCCGAAATGTTGAGAATTAAATCGGGCTGCTCGTCCATCATTTCGTCGAGCGGACAAATGGTGTACAGCGGATTTTCATTGCCTACGTTCCAGATATCTTCACATACCGTGAGCGCAACACTTTTACCTTGAAACAGAATGGTTTTGAATTCTGACGCTGGTTCAAAATATCGGTATTCATCGAATATATCATAGGTCGGCAATAAAGCCTTATGTTGAATTCCAAGAAGCATCTGGTTGTAAAAAAAATAGGCACTGTTGTACAAATCCTTTCCCTCCACACGTGGATTTCGGGTGGGCGCACCTACTACAACCCCGATGTTTTCGCTGGCCTCCCGCAGGCGCTCGAGCGAGGCGCCGCAGCGTTCGATAAAGTCATTAAACTCCAGGAAATCACGGGGAGGATATCCACAAACGGCGAGTTCGCCAAAAACAATAAGATCTGCTCCCGATTTTTTGGCATCGGCAACCGCTTGTAACATCTTTTGAAGGTTTCCTTCAAAATTGCCAATGTGGTAATTCAGTTGTGCAATCGCGATTTTCATAATACGAACTTGATGTGCAAAGAAACAGAATTCTTGTCGGGTTTGTTTGTAGGCGGCATATTTAGGCTTACTTTTACCCAATAAAACGGGTATGATGCGTTTAACATTATTCTTTTTTTTGTGCTTTATGGGCTTCCACAGTGACGCCCAAACCCTCGATTTACGCAGCGATAGCATGGATATCCTGCATACAGAAATTAGGCTGGATGTGCGGAATGCGCCCTATTTATCGGCTCAATGTGTGCTGCATTTGCAAGCAAAAAAGGGTCCAATAAATGAAATCCGTTTGGATTTGGAGGAATATACCGTAGATTCGGTGCGTGCCTTCAATCAAAAACTGCTTTTTCTGCACAACAGCCCTTCCCTGTATGTTTCCTTCGCATCAAGCTTGTTTGCAGGGGATTCCACACAATTAGAGGTGTTTTATCATGGAAATGGCCCTATGGACGCTTCCGGTTGGGGAGGTATTTACAATCAAGGACCTTATTTTTATAATTTGGGAGTAGGTTTTGATTCTGATCCCCACAATTATGGACGGGCCTGGTTTCCTTGTTTTGATAATTTTGTAGAGCGCAGCACTTTTGAAGTGTATTTATGGTCATTGCCAGCCCGAAAGACTTTCAGCAATGGCTATTTGGTTTCAGAAACCCTGGATCAGGGCATTCTCAAGCGGCGGTGGCGTATGGACACACCCATTCCTTCTTATCTTGCCTGTTTTTCCAGCGGACCATACATTTCACTGAAAAAACAGGTATTGGGTGGCACAACTGGAATAATTCCGGTTGAAATAGCAGTGGTTGCTTCCGATACCAGCAAGGTATTGGGCACCTTTCAGCATCTTCAAAAGGCTGTGGATGCATTTGAGTTCTGGTACGGCCCCTTCATTTGGAACAAAATTGGGTATTCTTTGGTGCCTTTTCAATCGGGTGCAATGGAACATGCTACCAATATTGCCATTATGCAATCGGCGATTACCGGAAACACAGCCAACGAAACCCTTTGGGCACATGAACTCAGCCACCATTGGTGGGGTGATTTGGCAACCTGTAGCACAGCAGAAGATATGTGGTTAAACGAAGGCTGGGCCGTTTTTTCGGAAAACCTTTTTACGGAATGGCTTTATGGAAAAGAGGCATACAACAATGCCGTTCAAACGGATTTTCTGAATGTGCTCCAAAATGCCCACGTGGAAGAAGCAGGATATCGGGCGGTTTCCGGAGTGCCCCATGCCTACACCTATGGGCAACATGTGTACCATAAAGGAGCGGCT
>JAGWYI010000364.1 GCA_018969455.1 Bacteroidota bacterium
CGGACCGGCTACATCTTGCATAAGCATCACAGCATCTTCGATAATAACATAGCGCAGGGGTCCGGGCATGGCACTCAACCCTACATTGGTTATTTGAAAATGCACCGAATCGCCTGTACATGTTGCGCCCAGGAGCAGGCTTGCTCCAGTGTAAGCGGGGCCACAAGAGTCGTGTGGAAAAATTTGCGCTTCGGTGCAATGCGTTTGACCCAAAACAGCGTCGCAACTGACTTGCACGGTAAAGAATATTTTTCCAGATCCGCCCACGGGAACATCTCCAATACTGAACCGATAATTGTTGTTTCCCAAATCAATCGCCGGAATATCGCTGTTTATCAAACTTAAAAAAGGATCAATCGCTACATCTATGTAAGCATTTGAGGCGGTTTGGGTGCCCGTATTTTCATATTGCATGTAATAAATCCCTGAAAAACAACGCCGCAGGAAACTGTTTGCCATGTCGACCCTCAGATGAGGACAAAGTGTTTTGGGCTTTATGTAGTAGTTGGCGGTGGTAAAACCTCCACTTGTGACATTTACAGTGCTGGTATAGGCGCATACTTCCCACAAATTGCTGGGCGGTATGACCTCAACTGTGTAAGTACCCTGCACCAGGTTAAAATGGTATTGTCCGTCGATGCTTGTGCGTTGTTGCGCAGCCACCTGACCCTGACTGTTGTACACGATAATGGTGGCCAAACGGATTCCACCCTCGCCAGCGTTGCCAGCACAATTGCCATTCATATCGGCCCATATTTTTCCGCCCATTTCGCCACATTCTGCTTCACCGTATTCTGCATAATAACTCGCTGTGGCTGTGCATCCATAAATATCTGTCGCAACCACGTTGTGATAGCCCAGGGTAACGTTGTTTAAACCATACCCTGTGTAAGCACCGTTATCCCAAACAATGGGCGCATTGTTGCTAATGATACCTGCAATTGCATAAGGAAATAAAACCGAACCACTGGGCCCACAGGAATCGATGCGGTAAATTCCGATTTCCAGGGGCGGAAGGTTGTAAAAGGGCTGGTAACTTGTGCTGGAAGTAAGTCCGCTACCCGTAACGGTAACCGAATACACCGGCGTTCCGGGAGTTGCAACAATACTTTGTGTGGTTTCGCCGGTGCTCCAGGTGTAAACGGGGGTAGCTGTGAAAGTTTGACTGGCTGTAAGCGTAATGGGGGCGCTCGCCGAATTGCAATCGGATTTGCTTCCGCTTATTTTCACAAGGGGCTGCTGTGCCTGAAGTCCAAATGCCAGAAAAGAAAGCAAAAGGAGACTCCATGATTTCAGGTTGTTCATGCTTTTTCAATTTAAGGTGGATGAGATTTTTAGTTGAATTTCGGGAAAATGTATTGCGCGACACAAAACTTTCTTTCGATGATACAAAAGTGCGCCGAACAAACCGATCAGACAAAGACAATTTTTTCAATTTATAGGGTATAAATTTTAACCAAAAATTAAAAAACGATTGATAAACAATGATTTAACTTTGTTAAAATATTAAAAATTCATTTTGAGGTCCCATGCAAAAATCTCGATTGTATCAGGCTTATCAAAGTTTGAACGTTCTGGAGCGAAAACAACTCGAACGCTGGCTGGATTCGCCCTTTTTCTGTCGGCAGGAATCCGTTCGGCGCCTTTATCGTTATATGGCAGCCCAAGCGGTCGATTATGAGGGCGCTTATGCCGCTATATTTGGGGCAAAAGGCAGTTATCCAACAAATGCGCAAGCATTGCGCCTGGTTATGAGCGCCTTGCTCCAACAATTGGAACAATTCCTCGCCTATCAGGAATTGATTGAAGTTGATAGCCCTGAATATTTTATTCATTTGGCTGCTGCCTATCGCAAAAAAGGACTTGAGAAACATCACCGCCAAAGCCTCCATCAAGCCAAAAGCACCCTGGAATCTCAAATTTTCCGCCATTCCGGGTATTTTGCTACGCAGGCCAACATCGAATTTGAGGCCTACAAGCAACAAAGTACCGGTCGACGAACCGAAAAATTGAATGTACAGGAGCTTTCAGATCAAAATGACATTGCCTACATGGCGGGCAAACTGCGCCAGGCCTGCATTGCACTGTCGCACCAGGCTGTGTTTCAGGCGGGGTATGATTACGGTTTGCTCCCGTCGGTGTTGGATTATCTACAAAACACACCCAAACTGCTCAAAATCCCTGCGATCGGGCTTTATTATTACTGTTATCGTTTTTTGTCAGACATTGAAAATGAAACATTTTTCGTTTTTTTCAAACAAATGTTGCTGCAAAATGGCTCCCTTTTCCCGGAAGATGAACTTCGGAATCTTTACCTGCTGGCAATAAATTATTGTGTTCGGAAAATAAATCAGCTGAAAACAGCTTACAACCGGGAAGCACTTGACCTCTACAAAGGTGCTTTGCAAGGTAAATTGTTGCTCGAAAACGGATTTTTGTCCCATTTTGCCTACAATAACATCGTAGCCATCGCCCTGCGCGTGCGTGAAATTGATTGGGTGGAGCATTTTATTCCTGAATATACCCCTTATCTCGAAAAAAAACACCGCGACGCTACTTCACACCTCAATCTGGCCCGTTTGGCTTATGTAAAAAAGGATTACCGGGCCGTTTTGCTGCATCTTCAAGAGGCTGATTATAAAGATTTGATCAATAATCTGATCGCTAAGACGCTTATGATGAAGGTCTATTTTGAAACCGACGAACACGAAGCATTACACGTGCATTTGCAAAGCATGAAAACCTTCATCCGCCGACAATCGGGTATTGGATATCATCGAACCAATTACAACAACATCATCCGCTACACCGAGCGGTTGATGGACTTGCGACCGGGCGATAAACAAGCAGCGGCAAACCTGCGGGCCAAAATTGAAGCAGAGACCGTGTTGACAGAAAAAGAATGGCTGTTGGAGCAGATAAACTAAAGTTTACACCCGGGCATACCCCAAACGCTCCAATAGCTCCACCTTATAATACGTATCCAAGCCGCTCAAAGCCACGGTACCCGCATGCGCCAACTCAAGGTTACCCTGGGCATCCACACAATCATCCGGAACAATCAATTCAATTACTTTTCCGATGATTAACAGTGTGTTATTGGCTTTAATGGCGTATTCTTCCACATATTCCAGGCCGATGCGGATGTTCGACTCCGCGACATAAGGCGCAGGCAGAAGATTGGAATAAACCGGTGTGAGTCCGACAGCATGAAACTCCGAAACCCCGTCTGGGTAAGAGGCGGAAGTTTGGTGGGCGGCTTTTAAAATATCAGCCTGCACGTGGTTGAGCGTAAAAAAGCCCGTGCTTTTGATATTTTGGTAGGTATGCCGGGTAGTTTTAAGTGTGCCATCCACCGGACGGGTAATGATGCCCAGCAAGGGCGGTTCAGAGCCGATGTGCACTGCCGAAGAGAAAATCGCCAGATTCGGTGTTTGATCCGGGCCCGTGGTGCCCACCAAATTTGCACTTTTAAAGCCGCTGATGGCGTTGATCAGGGTGAGCCGCGGAATGCGGGGCATTTGCTGGATATCTGAAAGGGTGTAGCGCATCGTGAGGAACAACAATTGTTTGCGCAAACAGCAAAGAATGGCTTTTGGTTTAAATAAAAATGCCCCGAATTCCGGCGAATCCCCGTATACGATCTATTGCAGATTTTTAAATACCATCCGAACGCCATCGTCGGTAAATACTTCCAATATATTCGGCTCCAAAAAACGGTAGGTAAAAATGCCGGGCTCGTCGGCTCCCTCGGTGAAACAACGCAGGATGTGCTGTGCGGGCAAGACTTGGTATCGAATTGCGTCCAAATCAACAGGTTCGGCTTCCGGGCTTAAGGGCTTCAGTTCCATCCGGCCATTTTCGCCTAAAACGACTTGATATTGTGCAAAAACTTCTTTGTAAAAATCGTACGTAAAGCCAGCGCCCAACCACTCCTCTGGCAGACTTTTGGGAGCGGGTTCAATTTGTTGCATCGTCCAGGTTCCGGTTAGAACGGGAGCGGGGGAATCAATTTCGGTTTTTTGGCAGGCCAATGCAAAAAGAAAGCCCGCCAGCAGGATCCAAAAAGCGTTTTTCATGTCGTTTAAAATTAAATTTTAACTTTTTTTTAACTTCATTTTAACGAATATTTTTTTGCCGTATTTTGTCTGAATAAGAATTACCGACGCCTGTTGCGAATCATCCGACGAACACCAAAAAAAGTCCGATATTTCGGCTTCAAATCCTTTTTTGCCTATGGCCACGCCTGATTTTTCCACCTATGCATTTGATCCGGGGCTGCGTATTACACCCGATCATCCGAAGCCTGGCGGGCTCCGTTTTGTTGCCGGCATTCCGCCGTTTTTGGGCGGGCCTTACAGCAGCATGTACGTTTCCCAACCGTGGACCATCCGCCAATATGCCGGTTTTTCCACGGCTGCCGAAAGCAACGCCTTTTACCGACGCAACCTGGCTGCAGGACAAAAAGGGCTTTCTGTGGCATTTGACCTGGCAACCCATCGCGGGTACGATTCTGATCATCCGCGGGTCGTGGGCGATGTGGGCAAAGCCGGCGTTGCCATTGATACCGTGGAGGATATGAAAATCCTGTTCGACCAGATTCCTTTGGATCAAATGTCGGTTTCCATGACCATGAACGGTGCAGTGATTCCGGTGATGGCATTTTACATCATCGCGGCGGAAGAGCAGGGCGTAAGACCCGAGCAGCTTTCGGGCACCATCCAGAATGACATTTTGAAAGAATTCATGGTGCGCAACACCTACATTTATCCGCCCGCT
>JAGWYI010000365.1 GCA_018969455.1 Bacteroidota bacterium
TAAATTGGCTGAATTGCCCATTCCCGACCTCCGCCGAGGAATTGCACTCAACGACCGCCTGCTCCTTACACGCGAATTGTTTGCCAGTGATGGACAGGCATTTGAATCTGCCATCAACGCATTAAACAGTTTTAACCAATTTGATGATGCCCGGGCTTACTTGCTCGAACATTGCGTAGTGCGCTATGGATGGCTCGACAAAAAAAGAATTGATGCCGCCAAAAACTTTATCAAACTGGTAAGACGCCGCTACAAATAATTCAGCCTTTGAAAAAAGCACTGATTGTCGGTCAGGGTATAGCTGGAACAGTGCTCGCACATACCTTGCTGATGCAAGGAATTGATGCCTGGGTACTTGACTATCCCGTGCCAGGGGAAACCGCCTCCCGAGTAGCGGCTGGTATCATCAATCCTGTAACGGGTAAACGATTCGTGCCCTCCTGGATGTATGATACCCTTTTCCCTTTTGCGCGTCAGTTTTACCTGAATCTGGGTACACAGTTAAAAGTTTCCATCTGGACCGACTTCATTCTGGAAAGACTGCTCAATTCTCCGGAAGAAATAAACAATTGGAGCGTCCGGATGGAAGCAGCAAATCACCCGTCCACCCTGGATAATGCCTCACCCCAAAGTGCCTGGAAACAATGGTTAACATCCGACTTTTTTGTCGGGATGGTACAAGGTGCAGCACGGGTTCATTTTGAAGTGCTCCTGCCCGCTTATCGCGCTCACCTGCATGCAAGGCAAAGACTGATAGAGACTCAACTTACAGAACAGGAAATAGTTTCTCTGTATAAAAAAGATTTTGAATGGATTGTGTTTTGTGTGGGGGCGAAAGCAGCTCAGGGTGAACTGTTCTCTCATCTTCCCTGGAACCTTACCAAGGGGGAAGCGTTGGTGCTGCATCATGCATCGGAAACGTTTCCAACGCATGCGTTGTTAAAAAAGAACATGCTTCTTGCACCCATGCAACCGGGCTATTTTTGGCTCGGGAGTACCAATGCCTGGTCTTACACCGATGAATTCCCCACCGAAGCGGGCAAAAAGACCTTGTGGCATGGCTTGGAGGAAATGCTTCAATGGAAACCCGCCATGGTTTCCCATCGCGCAGCCATTCGGCCAACTGTTAAAGACCGCCGCCCATTCATGGGCGCGCACCCTACTGTTCACAAAGTATTCATTTTCAATGGCTTGGGAACCAAAGCGGCCTTGCTCGCTCCCTATTGGGCACAACATTTTAGCCATTATTTGATCCATGGCGTGCCATTAAGTAAGGAAGTTGACATTCATCGTTTCGAAAAAGAGTAAATCAGGCTTTTTCGAAAAAATGGTGAAAAAATACAATTTGGAAATCAATAGCCGTTCGCCAATAGGCAGCATCATGGGCGCCAGGTCGCTCTGCATAAATGTGAGGGATGTGCAACTCAAGCAATCTTTGATGCATGGCCCGGTTTACCGGAAGGAAAAAATCATCCATACCACAGTCCAAATATAAAGGTATTTTAACCGATTGCGCATTTTCCACCAGATTAATCACCGAGAATTGTTCCCAGTTTTTACCAAAAACACCCGGATCACCCAATATTTTTTTTAAATCCCAATCGTTTTTCCGAAACGGACGCAAATCCATCCCGCCGCACATAGACCCTGCTGCGCCAAAAACCTCCGGATTTCGAACACCCAGATACACGGCGCCATGCCCCCCCATGCTTAAACCTCCTATGGCTCGACCCGTGTTATTTGCAACAGTATGATAATAATAATCAATATATCGTACGAGTTCCCGTACAATATGGGTTTCGTACCGATACTGGCTGTCTACCGGGCTATCCAGGTACCAGCTATCGTAACCGCCATCCGGGCAAACGATCATCATCTGGTAGGCATCGGCATATTTTACAATTTGAGGTGCGTCAGAAATCCAGCTTGTGTAGTTGCCACTCCAGCCATGCAACAAATACAAAACCGGATAACGTTTGCCGGTGTTAGATTGATAGGAATCAGGCAATATGACCAGGCATGGGCTGGTTTTTTGCATGCTTGGGCTGTAAATACCAATGGTATCTACATTGTATGCCAGTGATCTAGGGTGCGTCATGGCAATTGTCAGCAAAGTCAGAAAAAAACACCCGTATTTTACCCGAACCATCCTTAAAATCGAGAACCAATGTAATAAGGTAACATGGCACGCCAGGTAGGCCAATCGTGTTTCATGTCCGGCCCCCAAATATCCAGTTCATTAGGTATTCCTTTAGACGCCAGGATGTTAGACAGTCTGCGAGAACTTTCAGGATCCTCATAATCGCCGGATCCGGAAAGAATGTGAATGTGGCCCGAATGCCGGAGTTTATCCAGCAAATAGGGATCATTGAGGTTGGGCAAATAATGACAAGGCGAATTAAAATAAACATCCTCATCGTAATACCCTTTCGTGTAGGTCGTCAGATCGTAAACGCCCGACATTGCAACGGTACCTGCAAAAAGATCGGGGCGACGAAAAAAGAGGTTGGCAGAATGCAATGCACCCAAAGACGCCCCGCTGGTAATAATGGGGGTATCGGCACTTGTGTGCATTCGGATAAAGGGCACTACCTCATTTTCGACATATGCATTAAATTGTTGATGTCGAATGGCTTTATGCCGAGGATCCATGCGGTTATTCAGCCAGGCCTCGGAATTGATGCTGTTGATGGAAAACACCTTCACTTTGCCTGCATCTACAAGGGGTTGAAGGACATCCAACAATTGAAAGCGCTCGTATTCCAAAAAATCGGCGGCGGCAGTGGGCAGTAAAAGGAGTGCAAAACCGAAATGGCCGTATACGGCAATTTCCATGTTTTTGTTCAGGCGAGGGCTATGCCATTGGTGAATTTCTCTTCTCATGTTTGGGTGTTTAAACGTTTCAATTAATCACGTTTAAGGGCAAAAGTAGAGAATGCACACAAGGGATGCAACATTTATCTGAATTAATCAGGAAGGGAATCCATTTTGAGTGGCCAGGTGGGCCGTTGCTGGATTAATCAACGAGCAACATCAAGGAGTTTTTGGGCCACATCTAATACACGCCCAAGCACTCCGGCATTGGGAATCTGCAAATCATAGTTTTTTTCGTCATCTGTTTCCTTTTCCATTTTCTGCTCCGCAACTTGAGAAAGCTTAGCATTGGCCTGAAATTGGATATCAGCATGCATATTGACAAAAACAAAACTGGAGATGCTCACAGTAGCAAGCAGCAAAAAAAATGATTTGGGTAATCGTTTTTGTTTCATGCAAAAAATATTTGAGACAAAGATAAATGGTTTTTGAGGCTCGGTTCTTTTTTTCGACAAATTATTCAAGTTTATAGACAATTATTTGCTAAAAAAGGTTGCAGTCTAATGTAAAAAAAAAACCTGATTGGCATGGCGCCAATCAGGTCCGTATTGTCAAACCAAAAATCAATCAGTCAAATTAGTTGCCTTTCAAGCCGCCATTTCCGGCAGGAACGCTTTCTTGTGTTGCAGGCGCTTTAACTTCACCTTTAATGGTAAGGGTGCGTGTAGCATCGCCTTCGTTGGTGGTCAAAGTAACGGTTTTGGTGAATGCACCAACACGCTGCGTGTCATAACGAACTTCAATTTTGCTGGTTTCGCCAGGCATAATTGGCTCTTGTGGGTAGGTTGGAACGGTGCAACCGCATGAACCTTTAGCAGATTTAATGATCAGGGGCTCGTTGCCTGTGTTGGTGAATTTGAAAATACGAATCGGGTCTGCGCCTTTTTCAATCACACCGTAATCGATAGATGTTGTTTCCAGGGTCATAACCGGACCTTGTTGTGCCGTAGCAACGAATGCGCCGAATACGACGAACGCGAGAAGAGAGAGCAATTGTTTCATCGGATGAGTACCGTTTAAAAGATGATGTTAATTTCAATTTTGATAGGGCAAATGTATAAGTCCTTACAAGAATTGGAAATACCTGCCCTGTTAACGATGTCCAAACATTTTACAACGCTTTCTGAATGGAATTGATTTTTTAATGAAATACAATAATTTTGATGTGATTTTATTAACTGAGTAAAATATTTTAACTTATTAAAATTTGACAAGAAGGTAAAATAGCCGAGATGTCGCTGCCAATTTGTCACAAGTCCCAAAAAAATCGGTATCTTTGCGACCCCAAAGTAAAATTCCTTGTTTTACAGCCTATGTACGATCAAAATCCAACCCTCGATGGGGTTAAAACCATAGATGAGGCCCTCCAGGGAGCCGTTTTGTTCAAAGAAGCCTGGTCATCTGCCGCCCAGCAGGGCGCCAAACGCTTTTACATTGAAAGCTATGGTTGCCAAATGAACTTTAGCGACTCCGAAATTGTCGCATCCATCCTGTATGAGGCCGGGTACGCCCCTACCCGATTCCTCGAAGAAAGTGATTTGATTCTTATCAACACTTGCTCCATCCGTGAAAAAGCCGAGGATACAGTACGCAAACGTTTGAAAGTTTTTGAAGTTATCAAAAACCAGCGCCCGGGCGCCTTGGTAGGCGTTTTAGGTTGTATGGCCGAACGGCTTAAAAAGAAATTTTTGGAGGAGGAAAAACTGGTTGATATCGTAGTTGGCCCGGATGCTTATCGGGATTTACCCGCCCTAATCGGTGGCGCAGAAGCAGGAACCAAAATGGTGAATGTGCTGCTGAGCAGAGAAGAAACTTATGCGGATATCAGCCCGGTC
>JAGWYI010000366.1 GCA_018969455.1 Bacteroidota bacterium
CTGGGTGTAGCCGTTGACACCGGAAACGGTTACGGTATACATACCTGCCGGCAAATCATATTGTGCGTAAAAATTGGTATTTATGTTCGACCATTGGTAAAACAGGTTTTGCTGGTTCCCGTACACGCTCACACCCACGCGACCTTTATGATCGCCGTTGCAAGGCTCATGTTGCAAAAGGGTATTAACAACAGTAAATGGCGGTGCGCCGGCGCCATCATAGCGAAAGCGCATTTTGTAATTTTTGCCATTGTTGTTTTGCAAAAGCACAGTTTCGGGAATATTGTCGTTGCCGAGCGTGTCTACCAGGGCTTCAAAATACACTTCCAGCACGTAATCCTGTCCAACAGCGAGCCCGGCAACCAGATCCACGCTGCCGGATCCGAGGTGGTACCGAGTGTCGTAGGGGCCATCTAATACGTGGTGATCCAATTGCAGGCTAAAACTCTGCCATGCGCCGGGAGCATCGCTCAATTTGTGCACATTGAACTTGAGTGTAAATCCGGTAACGTTGTTTTGGCAACTTTCCCAGGTGATGCCGCTTGCTTTGGCAAGTTGCAGGCTTTGAATCCGTCCCAGATTGAGCCCGTCAAAAGACTTAAAATCGGGGCAGGGCGCCAGTTCGAAACTATCGAGTGTGCCATTGATATTCAGGGAAATACCCGTAGAGCAATTTCCAATAAATCCAAACCCGCAAGACCAGCCTTCCAAGGGGGAAAAAAGCAGGCAGAAAAAGAAAAGAAACAGGAAGAATCGGTGCATAGGATGATTAGGTAGCGTAAGATTTAAGATAAGCAAAAATACGCCTTTGCCAGTTTCCTTTGCAACCCAAATGCAAAAAAGCCGTCTATTGGGCATACTTTTGCGTTGAAAGGCTTTGTTTCTTGCAAAGCAAATGCTTATTTATTTGCCGGATGCATTCGAACACGTTACCTTCGCCGCATCTGAAAATGCCATTTTTTATTCATATTTTGCCATAACCATGGATTTTAAGAAGTTCTTACCCCATCTCATTGCCATTTTTACCTTAATGGCTGTTTCTGCCTTTTATTTTGCGCCCAATGCTTTTAATGGTAAAGTGTTGCGACAGGGTGATAATGACAAAGCCCGCGGCATGCAAACCGAGGTACGCGAATACCTGGCCAAAGAAGGCAAAGCGCCCATGTGGACGAACAGTGCGTTTGGCGGGATGCCTGCATTTCAGATTTATGCGCCAGCTTCGGGCAATTTGACGATGCCTTTTTATAAAACCTTGTTTTTGTGGGCAGACATTACTTCTGTTTGGGTACAGGTTTTTGTGGCCATGCTCTGTATGTACTTATTAATCATGGTGTTGGGCAGTGATTGGAGGGTAGGCGTATTTGGGGCTGTCGCCTTTGGTATTACGACTTACAACATTGATATCCTGGAAGCGGGTCATACCACCAAAATGGCTGCTCTGGCGCTCACACCCGGCGTATTTGCCGGCATAGTGCTTGCTTTTAATCAAAGGATTTTACTGGGTGGCGGACTTACCGCCCTTTTTGTTGCCATGCAATTGTATGCCAACCACGTACAAATTACATATTACACCCTGCTGTTGGCGGGAATCTACTTCCTGGCAAAGTTGGTACAGGCCGTAATGGAGAAAAACTACCTATCCTGGGTAAAATCTCTGGGCATGGTGGTATTTGCCATTGCATTGGGCTTTTTATGCAATCTTTCCCGAATGTGGTCTACATTTGAATACAGCCAGGAAACCATTCGGGGGCGCTCCGAATTGAGCAGCAAGTCGACTCGAGGAAGCGGTCTTGACCCGGAATATCAATTTGGCTGGAGTTATGGCATTGGAGAAAGTTTAACGCTTCTTGCACCGCATGCGTATGGCGGTGGCGCCAATGAGGTGATTAAAAATACCGAATTTTTGGACTTAATTACCCGGGGTGCATCCTCGCAGGAGAAGGAACAGGCGGCCCAACAAGTTTCGGCTTATTACTATTGGGGCGACCAGCCCTTTGTAGGTACTGCCATTTATTTCGGTGCAATTCTTTGTTTTTTGTTTTTCCTTGGGGCGTTTCTCGTTCCGGGAAGCACCAAATGGTGGCTGCTCGCAAGCGGAGTATTTGCCGTAAGCCTGGCATGGGGAGGCCATTTTTTCCTAAATTACATTTGGAACGATGTTTTGCCCATGTTCAACAAGTTCCGTGCAGTATCGATGGCCCTTGGATTGGGACAGCTTTGTGTTGCGGCGCTTGCTGCCCTGGCACTTCAAAAATGGTTTGATCCCGAGTTGGATGCTTCTAAAAAACAAAAGGCCTTGTATTATGCCGGTGGAATAACCCTGGCTTTATGCCTTTTGGTGGTATTTCAAAGCCCGGGCGCTGGCCCAAATGACGATAAAATTGCCGAACAACTCAAATATCCCGGATTGAGCCAGCTCTTGGCGGCTGACCGCAGTGCGCTTGCCAGAGCAGATGCGTTTCGTTCCATTGGCTTGGTGCTCTTTGCTGCCGCTTTGCTGTGGCTTGGACTGAAAGGTCGCTTAAAAGCAGGATTGGCCGTGCTGCTGCTGGCGGGTGTCAGTCTGGCCGATCAGTGGGTTGTGTGTAACCGAAATTTAGGGCCATCCAAATACGAAAACAAACGCACTGCAACTGCCGCACCGCAACCGGAAGCTTTTGATTTGAAAATTAAAGAAGATAAAAGCTTGTCATACAGGGTGTTGGACCTTGCACGAGGCGGCATTACTTCCAATGCAACCACTTCTTATTTTCATAAATCCCTCAGCGGATATCATGCAGCCAAATTGCAACGCTTCCAGGAAGTGGTAGATACTTTCCTTGGGGCCGATTTGGGCAAAAATCTGCACATTGTTGGCATGCTAAACGGCAAATATCTGGTTACGCCAAAGGGCGATGTAATCCCCAATGAGAAAGCCTGCGGAAATGCCTGGTTTGTAAACCAGTACAATGTGGTTCCCAGTTCCGATGCCGAATTGCATGCTTTGGGTAATCTGGATCCAAAGAAGGAGGCTGTTATCCAACAAGCACAGGCCAGTGCAGTGCAAGGACTTCATATCGTGCCCGACTCGAATGCTCAGATCCAACTGACCAAATATCATCCGGATCGAATGGAGTATACCTATACCGCTGGAAGTGAACAACTTGCCTTGTTTTCCGAGATGTACTACCCGCCTTCAAAGGGATGGAAGTGCTACCTGAATGGCCAGGCCGCCCCCGATTTTTTCAAGGCAGACTATCTTTTGCGCGCCATGCGCTTGCCCGCAGGAAAAGACATGAAACTTGAAATGCGTTTCGAACCACAATCATTTTACATGGGGGGCAAAATTGCCACAGGAGCATCAATTCTTACCATTTTGTTGTTTTTAACGGGTATGTTCTATTGGTTCCGGAATCTGCAGTTTTCTGATCCTGTCCAACTCAGGGACCTGGTTGTTGAAAAGGAAGCGACCAAGACGGCGCCAAAAACTGCCGGGAAAAAGAAATGATTGGGACGAAAACAGGAAGCCTGCCGGTTGTTGAAACCATTGAATTTCAATAGTTTCAATGATTTTTGCTTAAAGCGTAGAAGCCAATGCGTTCACTTCGCTTTAGGATAATCCGACTTAAAAATCAAATGTCGGATTATCCCAAACAATAAAAGGATGCTCAAACAAGGCAATACTATCCATAAAAGTTCGCTTTTTAGTACTGGCCATCCCCATTTCCCCAAAAGGCCCCCAACCTTTAAGGGGACAACAACCAAGGGCCTAAAGGCAAAAAAGTACCGCTGGTTGTAAAACGGAAAAAACAATACAACGCCCAATCCGCCTTGCGTCATCATATCGAGCAAGGGATGCGAAAGGGTAGAAGACACCATCCACAGCACGGAGTTCAAACGCCATTCTGGATGTTTTCGAGAAACCAAACGTCCCATTAGCGTTCCGAAAACCAGGGCAAACAGGATGGAGTGCGTCCAACCGCGATGGCCGAAGACGCTGCGATAAGGAACCCCAAAAAACAAAGGGATCACATCTAAATCGGGTACAAGGGCACAAAAAACGGCCAATATCACGACGTTTTTGTGAAAGTACTTTGGGAAGGCGGCGCCTCCGAGCGTGAGTGCTGCGGCAATGTGTCCAATTGCTGATGCCATATGGTTGCAAATGTAGGCATTCGCAGGAGGCCAATGGCACTCAACGAACCATTTTCATACAATACAATCAGATAATTTGCGCTTTGTATTTACACATTGTCGTCCAGGATCAAATTAAAGATCAGAAAAAATACTTGCCGAATTACTGGCAGCAATTGATACATGATGCAAAAATATGTAAATAACAAATCGGTGGAATTCAATTATACAGGAGCATTTATATGCATTTTTCTCGTCTTTACAATCCGACAATCACGAGAAATGCCAGTCAACGGCATCATTTGCACCTTCAAAGGCGCACACTGGATTTTGGCTGACAAGGCCCAAAACGGTCGGCGGTTTTCGGGCGCCCGACCAGCGTGCAACAATGCCTGTCTGGATACCTTATGCAATCGGTATTTGGTTGAAAAGCAAGTAGTTGAAATTATCCGGCAGGATAATGCCCGGAACCCCAATTACGGCATTGCCTTAAGTTTTGAATTTGATGAGAACAATGGGGATTTTCCGTATACACCAGCCTTTGCGGTGCTTCAACTCAAAAATTTTAATTGGGGTGGGGTAGAATTTGCCCGA
>JAGWYI010000367.1 GCA_018969455.1 Bacteroidota bacterium
CACATCAAGCTGATTAACTCCATACTGCAAAAACACAGCAAGGTAATGGTTTTCCTGGCCTCCAATCCGGCGCCCAGCGACCGTCATCCACTCGAATGGATCCTGAGGGCCGAGATGTTTGAATCGGAGTTTGGAGACCGGGTTTCTGTGTTCGAAATGCCCGATCTCCCCGATGACCGCATCTGGAGCCAGGAACTTGACCGGCGTATCCTCGAACAAAGAAGTGAAGGGGCCGTAACGATTTATGGCTCCAATGAAAATTTTGTACAGCGATACTCTGGAAAATACACCGCAGAAGTGCTTGAAGCCGTGGAATCTGATTTCCCTGAGGAAATGCCCATGGCGGAAGTGGAAAAAATGCGCGATTTCAGGGCCGGAATTTTGTATGCCACCTTGAGGCGTTATCCAACGGTTTACCCAACAGTGGATATCGCCGTTTTTCGCAATGATTTCAGGGAGATCTTGCTTGCCAGAAAAGAAAACGAAACAAAATTCCGTTTTCCTGGCGGTTTTGCCGATCCGAGCGACGAAAGTTTCGAAATGGCTGCAATAAGGGAGTTAATGGAAGAATGTGGCGACATCGATGTAGTGGATTTGATGTACATCGGATCCTGCAGAATTGATGATTGGCGCTACCGCGATTCCATGGATACCATTATGACCCATCTGTATGTTTGTATGCTTGAAGACGGAGAGCCTGTAGCCAGTGATGACATCTCCGAATTGCGCTGGATGGAAACAGAAAAGCTCAGTGAAGACCTGTTTGTGTATGAACATAAGCCTCTGTTTTTCTTATTAAAGGAATATTTGGAGGAAATGCTGTAAAACAACGCCCAAACCAGCGTACTTTTCTATCTTTGCCGCCTATTGGCATTCTTTGGCCAATTTAAATATTGTGCTTTCATTTTTTAGAAATAATCAGGTTTCTACGGCCGCCCCCTTGGCTTTGTATGTGTTGCTTACACATGCAGGTGCATTGTTTGGCTATATTCTGCAAGGCGATGATGCTTCCCAGGGAGGCTTGTTGTATGATGTCTTGTTGGCGGCTTGGCTACATCATTCCATCCTATCTCCCTGGTTAGCGGCCTTGCTGGTTTTTATCATTGCTTTGCTGGTTAACAACCTGGCCGACGAATTTCGCATTTTAAATGATCGGAATTGGTTGCCAGGAATGGCATTTGTGTTGATTTCTGCCGGTTCAACCGAATTTCTGTTTCTCTCCCCCCCCTTAGTCGCCTGCTTTTTTATACCCGTTGCATTGCGTCGGATAATAAAAGTGTACAAAGCCGTGTTTTTTGTTGATTTGGTTTTTGATTCTGCTTTTTGGCTCATGGTTGGCAATTTGTTTTACCCCGCCAGTTTTTTATTGTTGTTGGCGGGTTTAGCTGGTTTGAACAGCATTCGTGCCCTTGGCGCCAAAAATCAAATTGTGTTTTTAACAGGTGTATTAGTTCCGTGGATGCTCTGTTGGTTGGGGTTTTTCTGGTTTGACCAGGGTAATGCTTTTGTTTTTCGGCAATTGGGCGCCATTGGGCAATTCAATTCCTGGCCACCCATGGAAAATGCTCCGCTTTGGAGCTTTGTCCTCATTTGTTTCTATTTGGGCATTGCGGTACTCGGTTTTGGTCGTTTTTACAGCAGAAAATTGATCCATCAACAAAAAAGCATCACGGTTTTGTATTGGTTTTTAATTTTTGGGGTCATTGCTTTCTTTTTCGCTCAAAACGGATATTTACCCCATTTCCTCCTCATAATACCTTCGCTGGCCATTTTTTTAGCCATGCTTTTTATGGGCATTCGCAGCCAATTATTGGCCGAGTTTTTTCACCTGATTTTGTTGCTGGGTATGTTTTCCATTCAATTTTATCCGCTCATTTCAGCACTGTTTTCTACAAAAATTCAAATTTTCAACTAAAGAATATGAAATTTGGCGTTATCGTTTTTCCGGGCTCCAATTGTGACGATGATATGGTACACGTACTTAGGGACGTGATGGGCCAGGAAACCCTGAAACTTTGGCATAAAACAGCCGAATTGCCCGGATTTGGGCCAGGCGACTGTGTGGTTTTACCAGGCGGATTTTCTTATGGCGATTATGTGCGGGCGGGTGCAATTGCCCAATTTTCGCCCATTATGCAGGCTGTTAAAAGTTTTGCACAAAATGGCGGCCTGGTTTGGGGGGTATGCAACGGTTTCCAAATTTTGTGCGAAGCAGGCCTTCTGCCCGGTGTTTTACTGCGCAATGCCAACCAACAGTTTATTTGTAAAAATGTATACCTGCGTCCGGCTACTCAAAACTCCCGGCTTACTTCCCAGTTGGAACTGAATCAGCCGCTCAAAATTCCGATTGCACACGCAGAAGGGCGGTATTTTGCCGATGCCCATACCCTGGATGCGTTGGAAGCAGGCGACCAGATTCTCTTTAAGTATTGCACCGAAGCGGGCATAGTGGATGCATCGGGGAATCCGAATGGCGCCGAGCGGAACATTGCAGGTATTTGCAATGCCAGTCGCAACGTATTTGGTATGATGCCGCACCCCGAACGTGCCGCTGAAGCCGTTCTGGGAAATGAAGACGGGAAAGGACTCTTCCATTCCCTGCTGGAAATGGCGCACGCCCGGTAACCTGAGCGGTGCTTTATCCCGCTTTTTTGCCGTCTTCAAACAAAGCCAAAATGATATTTCCCATATAAACACCCAGCGCCGATTCGACCAGGGTTAAAAACATGGTCATATCCTGAAAGTTGAGGATGTTGGGCGCAAGGGCTTTCAGGCTGATCAAACTCAGCATGGCAATAAAATGACCGTTAACCAGCCATTTTACCAAACCATTTATAGGCGTATTGTTCTGACCACTCAGATTGGGCTCGGTGATGCTCCGACCAATAAATCGGAATACAGCGCCTCCGTAAAGTGCGGTAACAGGGGCTAATATCCCAATTAAGGTGGTAAACTCTTCAAAATCAAATCCCTTCAGAATATAAAACACCGAAGAGATGCCAATCAGGGTAAAGTGATACACCAAGATCAGACGCGCTATACGCGTGCGGGGTGAAAGCTCCGTGGAACCTGTTTGGGTTACATCTGGCGCTGTATTTGAATCGGCCATAGGCTTGCCTATCGAATGGGTGCTGGTCGTGCTCATGATCGTAACGCGTCCATTAGTTTTTTAAAAAGCTGGCGTTGGTATTCTTCAAGGTTGTTTTTATAACGCAATTCCATGTCCTTATAGTCGTTTTTGCGGGGAGGAAAAAGAATCCCGGAGCCATATTTTCCCTGAAACTCCCAGGATACTTCCACATCATTGCCTTTTTGCAGGCCTTTCACATAAATGCGGTGATATTCAAAATAGCCATCGGGGCAAATTTCATTGCTCAAATGGGTAACCTCCAACACAAATTCGTCGTAGGCGGTGTAAGAGCTGTCAATACGAGCGCGCCACAAAACCGGCGTGCCTTTGGCTTTGTAAACATTGCACAAATATCGGCGGGCTGCCTGACAAACAGAATATACATTTTTGTTGTACAGCAGCATTTTGTTGTCGCCTGTATTTACGCCTTGCAAATTGGTAGGGGTACTTACTTCCACCACAACTGCCGAACGCAAATTGCGCGTTTCTACGGGAATCTTACCACGCGCGCAACTAACCTTGGCCAAAAAATGTGCCGGTTCATGACATCGAACCACCACCAGCGCCTGATCTTCGTGTATTTCAGACAAAAAAGCCCATTTGTGCAAAAGTCGCTCGTGAAAAAACTGTCCATTCAGCTTTTTATTGCTTTGCTCCAGACGATTCCAGGCGCATTGCAACGAATCGCACAAGTGTTGGCCACGGTATACTGGCCGAATGTACAGGGTTACGCTTTGGGGCCCAACCGAAACACTATCGGCCCAAAGAACCCTGTCTAACTGGTTTTGCTTCAACCAATGATTGAATTCCTGTTTCTTTTTAAGGAAAAAGGCTTTGTCCTGACGAAAATCAGTCGATTGTGCATTCAATTCAGGTGCACAAAAAAAGAAGCAAAGACAGGTATAAATGAGTAACCGGTAAAGGCTTGATGCCATCGCGGAATATTTAGTTGCATAATGCAATACGTCGATTGTCGCCTCCGTATTTTCAACTAAAATAATTTTAACATGATTCCAGGCATTTAAAGTACATTGGCCAGTTGTTCCTTGATTTTCTCAAGTTCGTCTTTCATCTTTACCACAATACGCTGCATGTCGGAGTCGTAAGCCTTTGCGCCCAAAGTATTAATTTCGCGCCCCATTTCCTGAGAAATAAAGCCCAGGGTGCGCCCTGCCGATTGTTGTTTGTTTTCAATCTGTTCCAGAAAGTACTTGCAATGTTGTTCAAGCCGCACCTTTTCCTCGGTGATGTCCATTTTTTCAAGGTAATGCAGTATTTCCTGTTCAAAACGGTTGGTGTCAATGTTTTCTTTTCCAAGCCCTTCTTCCAGGTTGTTGCGCATGCGTTCGCGCATACGGGCAAAACGCTCCCGTTCAAACGGAGCCACCTCCGTGAGCAACATCAGAATATTGGCAACCCGCAGGCGCAAATCCGATTCAAGCGCCTTTCCCTCCTGTTTGCGGAACTGGTAAAGCGCATCCAGGGTATTTTTAATGGTTTCGGCAATGACCACCCATTCTTGCTCGTCAATTTCGCCCGATGCCGCTGAAACAACATTGGGAATGCG
>JAGWYI010000368.1 GCA_018969455.1 Bacteroidota bacterium
GCCCCAAGGTATCCAGAAAAGGTACGATGGTATTGTCTACCCAATAATAGGATCCATCTTTTGCTTTGTTTTTGATTTCACCCTTCCAAATATTTCCGCTGGAAATGGTGCGCCACATTTCGCGAAAAAAAGCGCGGGAGTGATAGGCCGAATTGACAATATTGTGGCTGGCGCCCAACAATTCTGATTCGGAGAATTGAGAAATTTTACAAAAATTTTTATTTACATAAGTGATTACCCCGCTCGGGTTGGTGATTGACACGATAGCCGACTGATCCAGTGCAAACTTGTAATCTGAAATTTCTTTAAGTGAGCGTTGCAGGGCTATTTCATATTGTTTTCGCTCGGTAATGTTCTCGATCATCATCACTACCCCACTAACAACCTGATTTCGGTTGAACACCGGCGTAAACTTGATGGCATACCAATATTCCTCCTTTTCACTTCGGTACAAGTTGCGTTCGTAGGTCATAACCTTGCCTTCCAAAACAGCGCGCAACATCAGACGAAGGCCCGCAATACGTTCACTGGGATAAAAATGAAAAATCTGTGCTTCTTTTTGGAGGGTCTTCTCCTGTTTCCGGAAAAAAAACAGGCTGGCAGGCATGTTGAACGACTTGATGTGGAAGGTATCCGACATCAAAACGAACCCTATATCGGTATTTTCAAATATCGTTTGCAGGTTGGCTTCCGATTTGTCCAGAGCATCTTCGGCATGTTTGCGGTCGCTGATGTCGCGAATAATCGACAAAATAGCAGGTGTTCCATTAAAATCAATTAAGGATAAATTGATGGTAAGGATCAATTCTTGACCATCTTTCCGATATTGATGCGACTCAAACGCGCATACCGGACCCTTGTGGAGCAAATCCTGAATAAGCGCTTCTCCTTGCGCAACATCTTTGGTCAGCTGTTTCAAACTCGTACCCACCAATTCATTTCGCTCAAATCCGTATAACTTACACGCCTGGGTATTGGCATCCAAAACCACCTCCGATTCGGGTTCAAAAATCAGAATGGCGTCAAAAGCATTTTCAAACAGGTATTGGTACCGATAATCCGGTCTTCTTACCGAAGCCATCATTGAAGATTCGCTTTCCATGATAAAACGATTAGATGTCAGCGCATTTTAGAATAAGTCCTGCATCAATTTACACATGCCTTTCGGCATAAATTATTGAAATTCATCAGCATAGGGAGGCTGCATCAGGGCTTATTACGGGTGTTAGTTCATCAGCAATTTTTCCAGTGTGGCAACATCCAGCGGCTTGCTCACAAATCCGGATATGGAAGGATTATTCGTGGCCCGATCAATGTCGCCTGGTGCAATGGAAGAACTTACAATGTAAATCTGGATGTTTTTAGGAACCTGTGCTTTCATGGACTCGAAAGCCTCCATAAACTGCCATCCATCCATCACCGGCATGTTGATGTCGAGCAAAATCAAATCGGGCAAAGATTCTGACTCCTGCAGTTTTCGTGTAAAATCAAGAATGGCTTCCCGACCATTTACATAGGAAAGTATGGTAAATGGTTTGCCAAAACGAGAAATCGCCTTTTTGGTAAACAATTGGTAGATTTCATCGTCATCAATGATACAAATGGTATTCAATGCCGACATGCTAAAAAAATTGGCCTGAAAAGCGTTGTTCCCTTCCCAGACAGTTGATAAAAGAAAACCCCAAAATCTCTAATTTGACGCTTGACAAGGCAGAATTCCAAACCATCCGGAGTTTGTAAAATTATACTTTACGCCGCCAGATTTTGTGCATAACGATCTTTATAAATCATTATAAATCAGCAAAATCCATCCTGATTTATCCACAAAATCCGGCGAATCCTGGTATAGATTCCTGCCATTCTGTTCAAACATTGGCCGACTGATGCCACCAACGGAAGGCCCGGAAGAAAAGCAAAAATAGGATTCAATCTCATTAGCTTGCATGTTGTTATCACCGAAACCGATAAAACTACCGCTGAATATGGAAAAAAAAGATTGGAAAACGTGGTTTCGCCGCCTGGGCCTGGCCGGATTTGTTTTTTTTCTCGCCAAAGGACTGCTTTGGCTTGCTGTTTTGTTTGGGCTCCTGAAAGTTGGCTGCACCGGCTGATTCCCAAACTTTTATTTTTAAAACATTTTTTTTTAAATCGCAAAATTCCGCATTTTTGCAGCTCATCTCTGTAGCGCATGAATTCCTCCAAACTCAATACGCAAACGGGCCTTAAAGACGACCTGGTGGACCCCAAATTCATCTCGATTAAAGGCGCACGCACCAACAATCTGCGAAATGTGGACCTCAAAATCCCCAAAAACAAGCTGATTGTCGTTACCGGCGTTTCCGGTTCGGGAAAGTCTTCCATCACCATGGATACCCTTTATGCCGAAGGCCAGCGCCGTTATGTGGAAAGTTTATCGAGCTACGCCCGTCAATTCCTGGGTAGAATGAAAAAACCGGATGTCGATTACATCCGCGGCATCTGCCCGGCAATCGCCATCGAACAACGCGTCACTACAGGAAATACCCGCTCTACAGTGGGCAGTATGACCGAAATATATGAGTTTTTGAGGCTGCTTTATGCCCGTGTAGGCAAATTTTATTCGCCTATAAGTGGCAATGAAGTGAAAAAACACGACGTAAGCGATGTTATCGATTACATCAAAAATACGCCCGACGGTACCCGCGGATTGATCCTCAGCCCCTTTCCCAAAAAATACAAGGAACGCAGCCTGGAACAAGAATTAAACCTTTTGTTGCAAAAAGGATACACCCGCCTGCAACTGGGCGCCGAAACCCTGCGCATGGAAGATGTACTGGAAGGCCAAACCCTTAACATCAAAGAACCCGCACACAGCTTCCGGGAAAATGGCCTCTTCGTCCTCGTAGATCGTTTCATCAACGCGCACGACGCCGATGAAAGCAGCTGGATGCGCCTCGCCGATTCCGTTTACACCGCCTTCGCCGAAAGTGAAGGCGAATGCACCGTGCAAATCATTGACGGCGCCCGATTCGATTTCAACAACCGCTTCGAACTCGATGGCATCGAATTCCCTGAACCCAGCCCCCAACTCTTCAACTACAACAACCCCTACGGCGCCTGCCCCCAATGCGAAGGTTACGGCCGCATCCTGGGCATCGACCGCGATAAGGTAATTCCGGATAAAACCAAATCGGTGTACGATGGCGCTATTGCCGTCTGGAAGGGCGAAAAATGGGGCGAATGGCTCGAACCACTCGTGCGAAATGCCCACCATTTCGATTTTCCGGTTCATACCCCCTACGAAGCGCTTACCAAAGCCCAACAACAACTCCTGTGGAAAGGAAATGCCTATTTTGAAGGCCTCGACGCCTTTTTCAAGGAACTCGAAAGCAAAACATACAAAATCCAAAACCGGGTGACCCTCGCGCGCTACCGCGGGCGTACCGTGTGCCCCACCTGCGACGGCGGCCGCCTGCGCCCGGAAGCCCTCTGCGTGAAAATCGGCAATACCAATATCTCGGAACTCACCGGAATCCCGATCGAGGAAGTATATGCATTCTTTCAACAATTGAAACTCTCCGAGCACGACCGCGAAGTAGGCAAACGCCTTTTGCTCGAAATCAACAACCGCCTGCGCTTTATGAGCGAACTCGGACTGGGATATCTGAGTCTCGACCGGATCTCAAACACATTATCGGGCGGCGAAACCCAGCGCATCCACCTCACCCGTACCCTGGGCTCCAACCTCACAGCCTCCATGTACCTGCTCGATGAGCCTTCCGTAGGCCTGCACCCGCGCGATACCAGCCGCCTGGTTGCGGTGCTTAAAACCCTGCGCGACCTCGGAAACACGGTCGTAGTGGTGGAACACGAGGAATCCGTGATCGAAAATGCCGATTTTATGGTCGATATGGGCCCCGAAGCCGGCGTAAACGGCGGCCACGTGGTGTATGCCGGCGATTACAAAGACATGCAAAAGGCTGCACCCGACAGCCTCACCGTGCAATACATGACGGGCGCCATGCGCATTGAAACCCCAAAACAACGCCGCAATGCCCAAATTTTCCTGACTGTAAAAGGCGCACGACAGCATAACCTGAAAAACATCAATGTGCGCATCCCCATGCATTGCCTTACAGTGGTGAGCGGTGTTTCCGGATCCGGAAAAACCACGCTGGTGCGCGACATCCTGTACCCGGCGCTGCTGCAACACCTGCCCGATCAGGCCGGGAAAGCCCTGGGTTTGTTCGACGAACTGGATGGTCCGGTAAAAAAAATATCCCAGGTGGAATTTATCAACCAAAGCCCCATCGGCAAAAGCAGCCGTTCTAACCCGGTTACTTATGTAAAAGCCTACGATTACATCCGCGACCTGTTTTCGAGCCAACAATTGTCTAAAATACGCGGCTATCAGCCCAAATACTTCAGCTTCAACGTGGATGGCGGCCGCTGCGAAACCTGCAAAGGCGAAGGCGAACAAATCATCGAAATGCAGTTCCTGGCCGATGTACACCTCGAATGCGAAACCTGCCGCGGGAAACGGTTTAAACCGGAAATACTGGATGTGGAGTACAAAGGAAAAAACATTTTTGATGTACTCCAGTTGAGCATTGATGAAGCCCTGGTCTTTTTTGCCGACCAAAAAGACATTGCCCAGCGCATCCGGCCCCTGCAAGAGGTCGGACTTGGCTATGTGCAACTCGGACAATCGA
>JAGWYI010000369.1 GCA_018969455.1 Bacteroidota bacterium
AGAATTGCCCTGGCTCATTGGGGTAACGGTTGTTGCCGCAGTATTGGCGCCTGTACTCCACGAATAAGTGATGCCTCCAGATGCCGTGAGTGTAGTAAGTACGCCTACACAAACCGTATCATTGGGTGCGTAAGCGATACTGGGAATGGGCAACGCATTCACTATAATGGTTCTGGCGACGGTTGCAGTACAATTGTTGGCGTTTGTTACCGTGACGGTATAGGTCGTAGTGGCCCCGGGCGTTACACTAATGGTTGCCGTATTATCGCCTGTACTCCAGGCATAAGACGTGCCGCCCGTAGCAGTGATGGAGGCAGAGGCGCCCACGCAAATGATGCCGTCATTATTGCTTGTTCCAGATGTTTCAGCCACAGTGGTGCCTGGCGTCGGAAGCGGATTTACCGTAATGGTGGAAGAAGCGGTTGCAGTACAACCGTTCGCATTTGTGACCGTAACCGTGTAGGTCGTAGTGGATGCTGGACTTACCGTATTTCCCGCCGTATTGACGCCGTTGCTCCAGGCATAGGACGTACCACCTGTAGCCGTTAAAGTAGCCGATGCGCCGAAACAGATAATACCGTCATTATTGGTAGTACCCGAGGTTTCTGTAACGGTGATACCGGGTGTGGGCAGCGGATTTACAGTGATAATTGTTGAAGTTGAAGTGGTACAGCCATTAGAACTGGTAACGGTTACCGTGTAGGTAGTCGTTGAACCTGGGGTAACCGTAATTTGTGCTGTAGCTTCCGTGGTGCTCCAAAGATAAGTACCACCGCCACTGGCGGTCAAGGTAGCGCTTGCACCTGCGCATATAGTGCCATCATTATTGGCAGTGCCAGATGTTTCTGTAACGCTGATGTTAGCAGCAGGGAGGGTACAAACTCCCGGCACCGTAGTTACCGGTGTGGATTCCGCGCTATTCATGGTATTGTCCGCATCACAAGAGCAACGGGTTTTAATTGTTTGCGCCGGACCTGTTTGTGCATAAGTTGGAAGTGTGGTTGTCCAGGAACCGCCATCTACCTGATATTGCAAGGTAGAACCTGCCGGGCAAGGGGTGCCGGAAGGCGCCGTAATTACACCGCCTGAAACCGTGCAGGCAGAAGCACAAGTACTATTGGTGATGCTTACATTGGAAGGTGCACTTGCGAAAGTTGGACAGAAAACTTGAGGCGCAAAAGCCAAACCACGGAAAACGGTATTGGCCGCGGCAGTAACCAGGATGGTTGCCGTTGCCCCGGAACTAGCACCGGTATCTGTAATTTTAATCAGGCGGTTTGCTGAGGTTTCGGTTGTGGTCGCATAAACAATCGGGTTGGCGCCAGAAAAATCAGCGGTTACGCCACGCGCACCTACGGTAGAACCGCTGCCCGTAGCCAGGGTATAGGCCAAGGACCAGATGCCACCGCTAAATGTCCATTTCTGAATACCGCCGCCATTGGCAATTGTCCGGTCATCAGCTAAATAGCAAATCGTTCCTGCCGCGTTAAAGATAAACTGGAAAGGACTCGGACTTGTACCAACTGTAGTGTTGATGACGGTTGTAAGGGTTTGGCCAGATGTTACGGGCAAACCGGTTCCAACCTGAAAAATACCGGTGGTGGCAGGTGTTCCGGTGGCTGAACCGGAAGACATATAAAGATTTCCATTGTATACCAGTGTGAATCGGGTATTGATTTTGGCATTCTGCACGGTTGCTGCCGTAGATGCCGTCCCAAAATAATTCGTTCCATCATTCGCGCCATGCGCCCAGTAATTATTGGCGCCATCTGAACCTGCGCTGCGGATATTATTACCAGAAAAGAATGTAGCACTGGTTGCAACGCGCGTGAAAGTGCCGGCAGGATTTACTGTACCGATCGCTCTGTTTACCGCCGACGCCGTTGTGGAGGCTATGCCGGCAGTTCCGGCAGGCGCCGCATAACCGCCAAATACCAACAGTTGGCCATCTGCCGAGCGGGAAAGCATACCTTCAGAGGTTGCTGTTCCACTCAAAACCATTTGGCTGGCGCCACTGCTTGGGATGGTTACTGTAGTGCCCATGGCACCGGCAGGCGTAAACTCCTTCATGAAAATAGCCGTACCTGCGTTGGTAAGGGCAGAAGTGCCATCTCCCACTTGAAGTACCACAAGGTTACCCGCTGCGAATTGCGCTGAAACAGCAATTGGGCTACTGAAAAGCAAACCCAAAATCAACATCCGTAGGATCGAATGGATGGAAGAAAAAACAGCAGGAGCCTGAAGGCCAGCTTTAGTGTACATTTTTTGCATAAATATTCTTTTAAAAAAGACGGTACAAATGGATGGAACCACCGCCCCCGAATAATTTATGCACAAACACCTTAAAATGACCATTATCCGGCCATTTCAAAGGTTTTATGTTTCATAAAACTATAATTCGGGTGCAAGCGATTAAACAAAAGAGAAAACTCAGACACAAAGGTTAAAAAAGGACCAGAAATGGAATGTTAAGTTTTTGCATTTAAAAAATTTCCGACGTGCACACACGCCGGAAATTTTCCCATACAGTAATTTGCCCAGGTTACTATCGAATGTACACCATCTTCTTTACCAAACTAGCTGCCCCGGTCGACACCTTATAATAATAGGTGTTCCCTATTGCAATGCCTGGCATGACCACTGCGAATTGCCCAAAGCCTTTTTCAAAGTTCCCATTCTGACGGAGCACGACCCGGCCTTCCTGATCCATTATCTGCAAGTTGACCATGCCCGGTTCCGGATTGAAAAATCTAATTTGCGTACGGTCGGTAAAAGGGTTAGGCTGGTTTTGATACAACTCAAATCCCTGCCCGCGCACCTGGCTTTCTTTTCCGTCCCAAAAACGCAAGGCGACATCCCATACGCCCCCGCCCTGTTCCGAAGTAGGATACGCTTCGGCCCGGGTGATGCGACTGGAAACCTGAATCAAATCAGACAGTTGTCCAGACTTTTTCGCACGCACACGCATGGTAAATTCTGCCTTTTCCTCCCCGTTATAGGATACCGTAAGATCATTTGTATGGATTCCGAAATGCCCGGCCTGCATATTTGCACCAGGAATCAATTCAAGCAATTCAAATTGATCCAACGGCAGGGTAAATTGGCAGCCTTCTGCTGCCTGGGCGCCCTTCAGGTGTATTTCATACGTTTTCCCCTCAACAACTACTTGATTTTCAATGTCAAACAGGTAGGTCCCTGTACTTCGGGTTTCAGCCACTTCCTGCGCATTGGAAATTACACTGTTGTTTACATCCCCTACTTTGATGGATACAAAATCTCCATTGAAATTATTGCCCGCACCCAGGTTGACGATGTATCTTTTCTCCGGAAATGTAGAAGAGAACGGGTTGGCGGGATTCGGGAAAGTATAGCTTTTATCTACAAAGCGCCAGCTTGTATTGAAGGGGAGGTTGTTGTATATCCCTAAAATCAATTTCCGCAATTCAATGATGTCAAAAGAGGTAATGGATCCTGAGTTATTGGCATCCGCCGCAATCATTTTATAGGGCGAATCCAGCGGCTGAATGCCTAAAATATGCTTGGAAATGAGTACCAAATCGTATGTTGAAACCCCGTTCATCGGATTGTCATCCTTGTAAGGGGTAATGGTGGAGTTGGAACTCAAAGGGATGGCATTAAAGACATAATTACCATCCTGGTTTGTTTTGCAAAAGAAATTGAACCAGGGTATTCCGGCGCCGTTTCCAACAATGTTTACACTCGCATTATCTACCCCGGAAATGTTCTCAGTAATCAGATCGCCTGCAACTTTGGTAATGCTGGATGGCAAACAATTGCTCGCATTGTCCTGAACAATGACATAAGTTTCACAATAATCCGCATTTCCGGCTTTATCAATAGACCACAACTTCACCTGTTGGGTACCTAAATCGGCACAAGTGAAAATTACGCTTGCCAGCGGATTACCCGCAGCATCTACCGGAAAACCCGGTGTCAGATCGGCCGACTTCCGAACCGCGATTTTCAGCTGATCAACAGGTGTACAATTGTCTTCAGTGTATTGCAGAAAATCGGAAGCCCACAGGGTAACCATAGAAGTAGGCATGATGTTTACCGAAAGACCATTTATGCAAACGACTGTGGGCTTTTTACAATCTTTCACAACAAAGGTGTATTCGCAAGTGCTTTCATTACCACACCCATCAGAAATGTACCATTTGATCTTGTGGGTACCATAAGGCAACTGTGGAATTACCCCCTGCATTACATTATTACCTTGGGCGGGCAACAGAATAGGCGACTGAATCTGATCGAAGCGAACCTTGGCTGTGGTGCTGTTCCCTGTACTTACCCAATCGAGGCCAAAACGGTACTTTTGATTGTTGGGTACAGGCCGCTGGTCAAAGGCCCTTGGCTGTCCACCTGTGTAGTTTGTGGTATTGATGTTGTTGTATTGTACATTGTTTGCGCCAGGCAAGTTGGAACTGCTTACCACCGTTTCCATCGTTTGGTCACCATCCAAATCCAGGAACAAGAGGTACCGAAAATCTAGCTGTGCGCCAGAACAGGCATCTTGCGCGGTGATGGACAAATCTGCCTCCCCTTCACATAAATCATGGTTTGATTGAACATTATCCCACCAATAACTCTCATTCCACAACTGTCCATCATTTGGCGTAACATCGCAATATTCTACCGGCGATGTGGGGCACTGAACAGCGGGATC
>JAGWYI010000370.1 GCA_018969455.1 Bacteroidota bacterium
GGTATTTAAAATGTTTTTAATCGTAGGAGGCAAATTCTCCTGCTCCATTTTATCAAAATCAGCCTGGGTTTTGGTGCAGGCCACTCCGGTTTGTTTGCAATGGCGCACTTCCATTTTATAAAAAAATACCGCACGCTCCTGAATCCTTTTGGCCAACAAGCGTTGCACCTCGAGGTATTGACGCTCCATACCCTTGGCTTTTCCCGATTTTACCGACAAGGTGCTTGCCATCGGTTTCAGCAGTTTGGGATTGGCAAAATGTGCACTGGTAATAAAAGGTACCACCCCGCCTGTTTGACTGATCATTGCCTGGCTCCCACCATCTGAAGGGATCTTATAGCCATTGAGCAAGCCCGATTCTTTGTCGTGTACGATGCTGGAGGACAAGGCCTCTTGCTTATCATCCAGTTTCATGAAAAAGGGCTTGTTGTACAGGTGCGCCTGTTCGTATGGGTGGGGTGTTTTGTAATCGTCAACATCCACCGGTTTTGTGGTGCGGGGGATGTTGAAATAATTGGAAACCACCGGTCTCAGAATCATGGCCTGGTTGTCCGACTCCAGGTTGTCGTGTACCTGCAAACGGGGCGGGAAGAACGCCGTACCATATAATTCAGAAGAATCCATCGGCTCGTCGAGCGGCATGTTGTAGGAAAAATTGAGCGGATCAAACGTACCCTTGATGGTCGATAATTTGTGGTATGCGCTGGCATATTTGCTCACCCGGAAATAAATGCTGCCCGCCATGGCCGCCCCGATTCCCGCCCATTCGGGAACAATGGATTGGTAATCCTTTTTAAAAAAGGTGGTTCCGCCAAAACAGGAGGCTTTCCAGTAGTTTTGATACCCTTGATAATCGCCCATCGTGACCACCTCCATCCGATACACTTGTTCCGAAATAAAATTCCGGGTTGGCACGATAAAATTAAAACAAATTTGCATATTATCCCATTCTGCATAAGAATAGATCACCGAACCATTGCTGCAGGTCCAACGGGCAACAAAGCTTTGCCTGCCATTCCCTGTTTCCAGATTTTGCGGCGGTTTTGACAAAAATTGATACCCCCAAACCGTACCATTCCATTCTTCCGTGTACACATTGTATGCGCCATTGATCGGGAAACTGCAGATGGTTTGGATGGGCTGTTGGGCAACTTTGTTCCGGAAATCCCAGATCTTTGAACCCACTTCACGGCTAACCCGGTTTCGATCATTTCCAACCGATCTGGCATCCGGAAAGATTTTGGGTACTTCTACGCCATCTAGCAGCGTTGGCGCCCAGATTCCGCCCGAAATCGCGCTGATGGTTTGATAAAACAGCCATTTTTTGCGCGTGGCGCCTTTCAAAGTCGGTTTTAAAGCATAGGGAAGATTTTCATATGCCTTGTTGAAGGAACGAAACAGTTCAGTTAACTTAATCGGCGTTAAATACAAACTGGTCAGACTATCAAGCACTTTTGCCCTTTTGATGAACACGGCATATTGGGGGGCATCCTGATAAAATTTCAGGGAATCGCGCAACTCCGAACTGATTTTATTGAGCGCCTCCTTAATTTCAGGCGGCTCTATGTTGTTTTGTGCGCCGAGGGGTACATGATATAAGGTACAGGCAAGAAAAATCGCGGAAACGAGTGAAAACTTCATACTTTTGCTAAAATCATTTTTGGTAATTCCGATGCAAAATAAACCTATTTTTCTAGTTTCTTTATGGCTTTTAAGCATTTATGGCATAAAAGCCCAAAACGCATGGGTGCTTCCGCTTACGGCCGATTACACCGCACAAAACGATAAAGCCTTTTTAATTTTTGCAAGCAACAACAAAACATCCGCTTTGTACTTTGATGCCACCGGAAATCGAATCGAATTACCCAATTCGGTACGCAGGTCGCTCGGGTACGGGCAATTTCTCGTTCAAATCGACACACTCTATGGCATATTCGAGGCAGGAATCGGCATGATCATTCCTGCGGTACATGAAAGAATCGAAAACTACGGTCCCAATTTTTTTGAAGCAACCAACTACAGCTATTCCGCCATTTTAAGCCGCAACGATAAAGTATTGCTCGATTATTCCACCCGCCCCGCAATGCCCTATTTGATCGGTACCGATACCCTGCTGATTAAATACGGGGTTCACCCGGATGCCAAAGCTTTTGGATATACCAAAAGCGGAAAAGAAATCCCGGAAACCGTGGCAACACCCTTGTATCCGAAAGATCAGGCGCTGCGCCGGGCTTCGATGGCCTATAAAGAGCCCAAAACGGGAGTATTGCCTCAAATATTCCTCGAAAACGGCAAAAAAGGCCTGCGATCAAGCGAAACCCAGGTAATTTTGCCTGCCGAATACGATGAAATCAGATACGGCCTGCCCGGCTATGTAGCCATCCGGCAAAACAAAACCTGGGGATTGTACCGATACTAAACCATGAAAGCCATTCTGCTCGAAGACGAACCCACCCTCGCACGCGAAATCTCCAGCTTTCTCCTTTCTCGCGAAATAGAATGCGATACCGCATTCGATGGCGAACTGTTTTTACGAATGCTTAAAAACAACGCGTACGACATCTACCTCCTCGACATCAATGTGCCCAAACTGAATGGATTGGACGTTTGCAAACGAATTCGGGAAACTAATTCCCTTACGCCCATTCTCATGCTCACAGCCTATGGCGATATTCAGGATAAAACAGACGCCTTCAGCTTCGGCGCCGACGATTACCTCGTAAAACCTTTCCACTTTGAAGAACTTTACCTCCGCATTCAGTCCCTGCTACGACGAAGTGCGCAAACCCCACCCTCCGATGACCTGCTCGTAATCGAAGACCTCGAAATCAATAAAACCACCATGGAGGTGCACCGCAACCAGGAACGCATAGACCTAACCCCCAAAGAATACCAATTGCTGCTCTTGCTCGCTTCCGCGAAAGGCCGTACCCTTACCAAACAAAGCATTGCAGAACAAATTTGGGATATTCACTTTGATACAAACCTGAACACTATAGAAGTATATATTAATTTTTTAAGAAAGAAAATAGATAAAAACTACGAAGTCAAACTCATTCATACCCGCCCAGGATTCGGTTATTTCCTAAAACCTGCCAATTCATGACGCTCAAAAGAAGGGTCGCTATCAATGTCGCAATCGCTTTCTCGGTCTTGTTTGGCCTGGCCGCTGTCATCATTTATTACGCTTTCGCTTCCTTCAGAAGAGAAGAATTTAAAGGCCGACTGGAAGAAAAAGCCCTGACAACCGCCCGATTGCTGCTCGAAGTGAAAGAAATTGATGAGTCGATTCTGCGCTTGCTCGATCGAAACACCATCAATGCCTGGTACAACGAAAAAACCCTGGTTTTCGACAGCCATTTCAAACTGATATACAGCAGCATAGATGACGCAACCATCGAATGGAGGCCCGATGATCTTGCAAAACTTCAAAATCAGAAATCCTTTTTCAAACAAGAAGCCGAACGCGACTTCCTTGGTATCCACTACAGCTTCGGAAACCAGGATTATTATATTCTTACAGCCGCTGAAGACAAATACGGCTACACCAAACTCGAATTTCTAAAATACGCACTTTGGCTCACTTTCCTGGGCGGAACCACACTTGTTTGGCTCTCTACCTACTTTTTTATCAAAAAATTGCTCAAACCACTCGATGAATTCGAAGGTCAAATCACTCGAATATCTGCCAATAAACTCAACCTTCACCTGCCCGAGAGCCCTCGAAACGACGAAATACGCTTGCTCACTCAAGCCTTTAATCAAATGCTCCTGCGCATGGAAGATGCGTTTAACCAACAAAAAGAATTTACCGCCAACGCCTCCCACGAACTTCGTACACCCCTCACCCGAATCGCTTTCCAAACCGAAAATTTACTGCTCA
This sequence comes from Bacteroidota bacterium, assembly GCA_018969455.1. GTDB lineage: Bacteria > Bacteroidota > Bacteroidia > Chitinophagales > Saprospiraceae > M3007. Next base: position 3,884 of record JAGWYI010000370.1, read on the forward strand.
AACCGCATCCGCCCGAAACGCTGGCATACCTGAAAAGCATTCAAAACGACGTTCAACAACTGTCCGATCTGATTAATTCCCTCCTTATCCTTTCTAAAATAAACAAAGAAGAAGAACGCAAATATTTCCAGCCGCTCCGAATCGATGAAGTCATTTTTCAGGCTACCCACCGCGTAAAAACCCAAGAAGCTCGGTTCGACCTCGATTTCGAAATTGTTGAAAACCCCCAATTTGAAAATACCCTGGAGGTTATTGGGGTAAAAGCATTACTCGAAATCGCTTTTATCAATCTATTGAAAAATGCCTGCAATTACAGCCCCAACCACAAAGCCCAAATCAGCATTGAACAAACTGCTCCACACTCCATTACCATTCTCGTGGCCAACCAGGCGCCCCCACTGCCCGAATCGGAACAGATGAAAATGTTTGATTCGTTTTTCAGGGGATCTAATGCCGCCAATATTCCCGGTTCGGGCCTTGGACTGCGCATTACCAAACGCATACTCGATTACCACCAGGCTTCCCTGAAATATCTGGCAACTCCCCCCGACCTGCATCGCTTCGAACTGGTTTTTCACAATTAAGTGCGCCCAGGCCCCTGTTTGAAAGTCCTTAACACCCATTAAGTTTTTTTTAAGCCGCTCTAAAGGTCGATTTAAGGGCCCGGCAGTCACCTTTGCCGGAAAAATTCAGCCTTGCTATGAATCGATTTTCCATTATGCTGTTGCTGCTGCTGGGCGCTTCGAGGGTGCACGCGCAACAGAAACTCAACCTGAATGCATGTGAAGCCGCATTCCGA
>JAGWYI010000371.1 GCA_018969455.1 Bacteroidota bacterium
AGCACCTGCTCCAGTTCGTTGCGGGCATCATCTATGAAAACGGCTGCTTCATGCCGTGCAAACGGGTGTTCGGTGCTGCCGCAGAGCGGACAAGGCTCGCCCGCCTGCAGGTGCGCGCGGTCGCGGGCGTAATTGGCGCGCATTTGTTCGTGCTCCACCCGTTGCTGCTTTATTTTGCGCTTGGCATCCAGTTCCTGAAGCAGGTCGATGGTTGTAAGCAATTCGTTTTCAATGACATAGGCTTCAGAGGTGGCGTGTTCCTGGCGCTCGCGCGCGAGGGCGAGCGCGCTCAGGGCCTCCCGATACGCCCGGTGTCGACCTTGAAAATCGCTTACATGCTGTATTTTTTGTTCCAGTTGTTTGCAGCGCTCCTGAATGGCCGCGAGGGGATCTTTTTCCGGCGCTTGCAATTGCTGTTGCAAGTTGCCCAATTCTGCTTTTAGTTCTTCAACCTGTTTTTGGGCTTTTTGGCGTTGTTGGCCTAAGGCGGCGCCTTTTTTTTCCAGCTCCTGCCTTTTTTCTGCGCTGCCTGTCTCTTCCTCCCGGGCTTTTTGGAGCGCCGTATGCAATTGCAGCATGCGTTCGCGCAATTGTTCCACAAAGGGAAGCGATTGCTCCAATTGAGCGGCAAATGGGTTGTCGAGGAGCCATTTTTGCCGTTCCATCAAGCCATTCCGAAGGTTTTGGAGCTGATGGGCGGCCTGTTCTTTAGCCTGCGCTATCTCCGCCGATTTTATGGTCAAATCCGAATATTCCTGGTTCAGGTTTTCGAGTTGACGGTTTTCAACAGCCAGGCGGTCGTCGAGGCGGCGGGTTTGTTCAAATTGTTGCAGGGCGATTTTGAATTCCTGTTCCCGGGTTTCAAGTGTGTTGGTTTCGGATTGAAGCAGGGTGGTGCATGCCTGGAGCGCTGTGTCGCATTCGGCAGTTTCGGCCTCTAATTTTGTAATAAGTTGTTGATTGTCATTTTGTTGCATCTTGCTATCTTCCAGGCGCTGCAAGTCAGGAAGCAGGGGCAAGGCTTTTTGGTGCAGGCTGAATCGGAATTTTTCAGGTTCCAGCGCGTTCAATTGCGCGCTCAATTGCTGTTTTTGGCCTTCCAGATCCCGCAATTTGGTCTGAATCTGGTCGATGCGCTCAAGCCAGGCCAGGTTATCGCGCATTTCGCGCAACCGAGCGGTGCTCAGGTCAATGGCTTCCTGCTGCTTTTGACGGTCCCGTTGCAATTTCTGCAGGGCGGTTTCATCCAGCAATTGCAAATGGGATTGTTTGCTTTCAAGTTCGACAAGCGCATTTTTCTCCAGTTTGGCGCGTTCAAATGCCGCTTTGGAGAGTTGGCTGTATATTTCGGTGTCGGTAATTTGTTCGAGCAGGGCGCCGCGTTCATCGGGAGAGGCTTTTAAAAAAGCGGCAAAATCGCCTTGCGCAAGCAAAACCGAGCGGCGAAACTGGCTGAAATTGAGTCCGGAGGCCGCTTCAACGGCCTGATCCACAGCGTTATGGCCGCTTGCAATAGACTGCCAGTCTGCTTCTGCGTCATCCCAAACCTTGAGTTCGCGCACAGGGGTTTTCAGTACCCCGTTTTTGCTGCGCCCCTGCATCCATTTTACGCGGTAGCTTTGCCGGGCATTGCTGAATTCCACTTCGGCCCAGGCCTCGCTGGCCCCGTTCGACATGACCTCGCTTTGGTGGCTGCGGGCCGTTTTCCCGTACAGTGCCAGGGTGACCGCATCCAGCAAGGTGGTTTTTCCGGCGCCGGTATCGCCTGTAATGGCAAACAAGCCGGTCCAGGCAAAAGGCGGCTGCTCAAAATCCAGCTCCACACGGGTGCGCAGGGCATTGAGGTTCAACAATCGGATCCGGAGTATGCGCATGTTCAGTTAAGATGCTATATTTCGTTGGTTTCCATCCAGTTGCGCAATTCCTGGAAACTTTGAACCAGGTTTTTTGTCACAGTGCTGTCGAGTCCCATGCCTTCGCAACGCTTCAAAAACACCTCCTCCACGCTGAGGGCCTCCAGGGCCGCACTTTCATGGGAATTTTCCCAGTTGTCGGTGTTTCCCTGGCGGCGGATTTTCAGGATTTCGAGCTTGAAGTTTTTGCAAAAATCGCGCAAATGCCGGCTCAGGTCGGCCACGACCTGTTCGCCTTGCACCTCCACTTCCACCCAGGTGGACAAGGGCGCGTCGAAGGAGTCGAGGGCTGCCAGCTGGTTTTCCACTTCCGGCAGGGCGCCGCGCACCGAAGCCAGTTTGCGAAAAACCGGCACCGGAACGGATTCCAGCTGCGTCAGGCCTTTTTCGGCTTCCATTTCGAGGAAAATCACGGTTTTTTGATCCTGAATTTCGCTAAAACTCAGGGGAATGAGCGATCCGCTGTAGCGAATGTGGTTTTTTTTGCCCACCATTTGCGGGCGGTGAATGTGTCCGAGCGCCACATATTCGAAACAATCCGGAAAGGCATCCGCTGAAATGTTTTCAAGGTCGCCGATGTATATATTCTGTTGTTCCGCGGTGGCTTGCGCGCCTTTTGCGTATAAATGTCCGGTCGTCATCAATGCGGGTTTGGGGTCAAACTGTGCTTGCAAGTCCAGCGCGGCCGCTGCGATTTCCTGATAAAACAGGTAAATGCCATCGCGGATGCGCTGCATACGCGCTTCCATGCCTTCGCCGGAAGCGCCCGTTTTGAAATCGCGGTCGCGCAAAAACGGAACCGCGGCCACAATCAGTTCGGGTTTGCCGTTTTGGTCATACAAGGGAATGCAGCATGCTGCCGGATTTTCGCCGGCTTTCCCGACCACGTGGATGCCCAGCGCCTGCATGAGGTATTTGGGGGCGTCTATTTTGCCGGGCGCATCGTGGTTTCCGCCGATGAGCACGATATGTCGGCAGGGGGTGTCGCGCAGGCGGGCGAGAAACTGAAAATACAGGGTTTCGGCGCTGAGGGGCGGGTTGTTTACATCGAAAATGTCGCCGGCGACCACCAAAACATCTATTTCCAGCCTATTAATTTGCTCCAACAGCCAATCCAGTGCCATGCCGTGTTCGAGGTCGCGGGATTGGCCGATGAATTTTTGGCCCAAATGCCAGTCGGAAGTGTGGAGGATGCGCAAAATGGCGGCTTATTTCAATTTTTCGCGGATGCGGGTGTAAAAGATATAATCGGTTCGGGGTGGTTTTTCCATTCCGAGTTGTCGGCCCAGGGTTACCAATTGCCCGCGGTGGAAGGTGCTGTGCTGGATGGCATGCAAGAGCATTTCAGCGCGAACCTGGGTGTAGGGGTTTCCGGCCAGATCCTTGTAGTCGCACATTTCAGCAAAGTAAGCATCCGGCTGTTGAAGTAAAAAATCGCGGAATGCCCGGCTGTTGTCTAACCATTCATCCAGCAGCACTGCATTGCTGCCTTCAAATATTTCAGACAAAAAATGGGTGGTTACGACCCCTTGGAGGCGATTAAACCACACGTTTTCAGCCGCATAAATATGTAAAATGGTAGCGCGGACAGAAGAAAAACTATTGGTGATGTGTTGCTCGAACAGGGCATCGTTTTGCGGGCGAAACCATTCGGCAAATTCGTGATTGGCCCATGCGTTGAATACGCTGTAATCCTTGAGCAAGGCACTTAATTCCATGTTGAATTGTTTTGAGGTAAAATTAGTGGGCTATCATGATTTTTCCAACAAAGCCATGTAAAACCCGTCGAATCCCTGATGTTGGGGTAAAATGCGGTTTTCGCTGATCAAATGGAACGCATGGCCAGCGGGGCTGCTTAAAAAGGCATTTACCTGTTCCTGATTTTCACCGGGCAACACGCTGCAGGTGGCATACACCATTTTTCCCCCCGGTTTTACAATCGGACTATAATCCTGCAAAATATCCTGTTGCAGGGTTTTGAGTTCTGTCAGTTGTTGCGGCTGGAGTTTCCACTTGGTGTCGGGGTTTCGGCGCAAAACCCCCAGGCCGCTGCAGGGGACATCGAGCAAAAGTCGGTCGGCCGTATCGTACAGGCGTTTGATGGTTTTTCGGCTTTCAATGAGGCGGGCTTCAATGTTGCTCACCCCGGCGCGGCGGCTGCGTTTGCGGAGTTCATCCAATTTCCATTCGATGGTGTCGAGTGCGATGATGCTGCCTTTGCTTTGCATGAGGGCCGCAAGGTGCAGGGTTTTCCCGCCTGCGCCTGCGCAGGCGTCCACGACGCGCATGCCCGGCTCGGGCGCAAGCAAGGGCGCAACCAATTGACTGCTAAAGTCTTGTACTTCAAACAAGCCATTTTTGAAGGCCTGGGTGCCAAACACGTTGTGGCGTTTCAGCAAGCGCAGAGCCTGCCCGTCGCCCACGGGTTCCAGTTGAATGCCTTCCGCTGTAAGCAGTTTCAAGAGGCTGTTTCGGTCGGTTTTGAGCGTATTGGTGCGCAAAACCACATCTGCCGGACGGTTGAGCCAGTGCAGGGTTTCGTCCCAATCGGCTGCAAGTTGCTCATTACCAAGCAAATCCAGCCAGTCGGGGATGCTTTCACGCAAACGCCGTTGTTCCGACAATTGGGCTGCTTTTGCCCGGATGCGTGCTGCATCGAGGCCTTCCCACTCACGCCAGGCCGGCAAATCATGCCCTTGCAGGATAAAATGTACCCCGATGAGCTTCCAGTAATCTGCCAAGGTACCAGGGTCCCGACCTGC
>JAGWYI010000372.1 GCA_018969455.1 Bacteroidota bacterium
GGTTAACGGGGTTCAAGATTTGGCGGGCAATACCGCTGACAATTTGAGTGCTGTGTTTGATTATGTAGATATTGGCACCGTTGGCGAGTTTGATGTCATCATCAATGAAATTATGTTCGATCCCAAGCCGAGTGTGGGCTTGCCAGAAGTGGAATGGATTGAAATTTACAATCGCTCTTCCAAGATACTGGCTCTGAATACCTTAAAAATTGATGACGGCGGATCACCGCAAAGTTTGCCTGCCTACAATTTGCAACCAAACGCATACGTAATTCTCACATCTACAACCGGTTTTGCAAGCTTGAGCGCGTTGTATCCGAATACCCTGGGTGTTGCAGGCTTCCCAACGCTGAATGATACCGGTGATGAAATAACGCTCAGTGCCAATGCAGGGGTAATCGACCGGGTTTCTTACAGTCCGAACTGGCACGATGACGGGGATAAAAAAAATGGCGGGTGGTCACTGGAGCGTATAAATCCGGGAACGCCCTGTTTGGGAGGAGAGAATTGGCGCTCTTGTCTGGTTCTGCCGGGCGGAACACCAGGTGCTCCGAATGCATCCTTGCGCACCGATCCGGATCTCAATCCGCCAGTTTTAGTGGCTGCGTTTCCGGAAAGTTCAACCCAGTTGTCGCTTGAGTTTTCGGAAGGGCTGGATAAAACTACGGCAGCAGTGGCAAGTTCTTACCTGCTTTCGCCGGCACGTACCGTATTGAGCGCCACACTAGATCCGGGTAATCGAAGAAAAGTGAATTTGCAGTTGGCTGAGGCGCTTGAAGCAGGTATAGTTTATCAATTAACAGTAAATCAGTATGTTACAGATTGCAGTAACAACCCGGTTGGAATCAAACAGGATCCGATTCGCGTTGGGCTGCCCCAAAAACCGGAACGAGGCGATGTATTGGCCAATGAGGTTTTATGCAACCCGCTTCCATATGGTTCTCGCTTTGTGGAATTTGTGAACGGGAGCAATAAAATAATCAGTCTGGAAAAATGTTATTTGGCCAATTTCAACAATGGTGCGGATGTGCAGCCCCTTCAATTGCGCCGCTTGTTTTTTCCGGGAGAATTTTTGGTTTTTACTTCCAATCCGAGTGATATAGCCAGCAAATTTGACAGTATTAATTCCAATCAGTTGATTTTGTTGTCGGGTCCATCCTACAGTGATGACGCCGATAATCTGACATTTTATTGGACCGACAATGGGCAAACGGTGATTCTTGACAGTTTGAATTACTCGGATGATTGGCACAATGCTTTGCTTAGTGTAGGAGATCGGGAAGGCGTTTCCCTTGAACGCATTCGATTGGATCAACCTACCAATTCTTCAAATAACTGGACATCTGCCTCGCCTTTGCGTACACGGGGATCGGGCACACCTACTTTGCCCAACAGTCAGCAGCGCAACCAACTTGCTGCGCTGCCCAATTTGATCAGTTTGCCCAATCCGCGTTTGTCGCCGGATGGCGATGGATATGAGGATTTTCTTGAAATTTTTTATACCATCCCCGATGCTGGGTACGCCGCCACGGTAACCGTGTACGATTCGGACGGCGCGGTTGTCAAGCACTTATCACGTCAGGATTTGATTGGCACCAGTGGAGCGTTGCGATGGGACGGAGATTCGGACGAGGGTAGTAAGGTGAGGCCTGGTATATACATCTTGTTTTTTGAAATTTTTCATCCGGATGGAACGGTTCGGCACCAGAAGGCCACGGTATCGGTGGTAAAACGATTTTAGAGACTGATTTAAACCGTTTTCTGGAAGGCTGTGGTAAAAACGGCTAATTTTGCCAAATTTTTATGGATAAAGTGGAACAAGTTATTTTTCGTTCAGGTTTTGTAAACATCATAGGGCGGCCGAATGCAGGAAAATCAACCTTGATGAACGCCTTGGTGGGTGAACGCATGAGCATTATTACGCACAAGCCCCAAACAACCCGGCACCGAATTATTGGAATTCTCACGGGATCTGATTTTCAAATGGTATTTTCAGACACACCGGGTTACGTCAAAACGCCGTCCTATCGCATGCACAACGCCATGAATCGGTTTGTGGAGGGTACCGTAGAAGATGCCGATGTGATGTTGTTCGTATTTGATTTGACGGAGGAACTGGAAGACGACAATCCGGTGATTGAAGTGCTGAAGAAAGCCACCTCACCTATGTTGTTGATATTAAACAAGATGGATTTGGTTAATCCGCAGCGATTGGACGATGTAGGCAATTGGTGGCGCAAACGGATCTCTTTTTCTGAGGCCATTGCTGTTTCAGCGCAAAAGGGTACCGGTATTTCGGAGGTGTTGCCTGCCATTTTGCGGTATTTGCCTGAAGGAGCCCCTTTTTACCCCGCCGATCAATTAACAGATCGTCCGGAACGCTTTTTTGTAAGTGAAATCATACGTGAGAAAATATTTATCTTGTACTCTGATGAGATTCCTTATTCATGTGAGGTACAGATAGAATCGTATCATGAAACACAGACAAATGACGGCACTCCTATTGCAAGGATTCATGCCAGTATTTTTGTGATGCGGGAGACCCAAAAAGCAATCATACTGGGCAAAAATGGTGTTTCGATCAAAAAATTGGGTACCCAGGCCCGTATGGACATAGAGCGGTTTGTACAAACCAAGGTATTTTTGGAATTGACAGTCAAGGTAAAAGACAATTGGCGTGACGACGACAAGGCTTTAAACCGGATGGGTTATCTGTAGTATTTCTGCTTAATCGGGTTTTTTTCCGCCTTTCAAGAATCCTTGAATGGCCTTCAGATTGTCCCATTGGTCGTTGGCTGCCAGATTGGCCTGTGCGGGCCAGGTTCCGGGGTCGTGCATGGCGAGTTGCGACCCAGCAGTGCTTAATATTTCCCGCAGTCGTTCCACATCTGTTTCTGCCAGTTGCTGGTAGGATTTGATGCCATATTGGTTTAACAGTTCCTGAATTTTGGGTCCAATGCCTTCTACAACAGTCAGGTCATCGGCCTCTACCAGCCCGGCGGCAAAAGGAATGGTTTCTTCAGGTTCTTCTTGTTCTGGCGCAAAGAAATCGCGTTTTGGGAGGCTAGGGTGTTCTTCTGTTGGGGCTATAGCGGTATTGTCAATATCAAAAGCGGTAATGGGCACTTCCAAATCGAGGGGAGCCATACCGGCCAGTTCCTTTTCGGCATCGGGAATAATAGAAAGTGGCATTGTTTCGGCCACAAGTTCTGAATCATTGGATTCTTCCGGGGTGAAACTGGGGTCAAGATCATCTGAAAAATCCAGATTCTCAGTAGAATCATCCGGATTTTGGGTAATTTCTGGTTCTGTAGGAGGCAGCGATTCGGTGTTGGTTGGCAGCACTTCAGGGGATTCATCAATTGGATGCACTTCTTCGGTATCATCGGGGCCGGAAAAATCCAGTTGATCAATTTCGAGTGGAATTGTTACCGGTTTGGCGCGTTGTTCCTGGGGATTAGCCAGTCCGATTTCAGTTTCCAGTTGTCTATTGCGTGCAGAAAGTTGTTCCAGGGTACTTTCCAGTTGGTCAATTTGGTCGCGCAGGGCGCTGTTGTTTCGGTGGAGGGTTTCCAGTTGGGCGGCGTAATTGTTCCGGTCTGCTTCGGTTCCTGCGGAATCAGATTTGATTTGGTTGAGTTCTGTTCGAAGCGCATCGGCAGTAACAGTGAGGCTTTGGTTATCGAAGCTCAGTTTTTGCACTTGTTGTTTGTATTGGCTCCAAAGCATCCAACCCAGCCAAAGTCCGATGCAAAATGCACCGAGCAACATAATGAGGATTTCGAAGGTATGGTCGGTAAAGGTGCCAGTTCCAGGCCCTTGGAATACGTCTTGTTGAAACATGTTTTACGAATTTTGGACTTTAATCACAACGCGTCGGTTTTTGTATCGACCTTGGGGCGTATCGTTGGTGGCAACGGGTTTTTTGTCACCGAAAGAGTTACACTTAATTTGTTTGCGTTTGACTCCCTTTTTTATCAAAATATCGCGGATGCTTTCCGCACGTTTCTGACCGAAAACAACATTGGATTGCGCATCGCCTACGAAATCGGTGTGTCCGGTAATGACCACGAATTTCCCTGATTCTTTCAATTGTTTGGCCAGTTTGCTCAGATAGGAATCGATGGCAACATTATCTTCTTTTCGCACGGAGTTATAAGGAAAGTGCACAACCATGTAGTCTTCAACCGACTCCAATTGCACTTTATTGATTTCATTGGGCGCAAATCGGGGTTTGGGTTCAGGGGCTATTTTGTCAGTTTTGGGAGTTGGCGCAACCGAATCGTGTACGGTTTGAATAATTTCAGGGATGGTATCCGGCTCTGAGAGCGTCTTGGGTTGAAGTTCTCTGGATTTGGATTGCGGAATACAAACGCCTTTAATGCCGCACACGTACCAGTTCCAGCAGAGGGCACACCATCCAACAAAAAGGGCAATCACCAGGTATTGAGCGGGTATTTTCATGCCTATGGTTTTATTCTGGTGCAATTATCGTCAGGTATTTTCAGTTTTTAAAATATTGATCAAAAAAAGATGTTTTTAGGGGATATTTTTATCATGATTTCATTTAGAACGAAGATTTTGTTTTTTTTGTATTTGAATAATTCAAATTTAGATATGATTACAATTGAAGATTTTTTAAAAGTGGATATTCGAACGGGCACCATC
>JAGWYI010000373.1 GCA_018969455.1 Bacteroidota bacterium
GGTTTGGCGTGCCAATACCCAGGGCGCTATCGGTGTACGCCGTCAGAGAGCCCGCTTGTCCCATGCGGTTTTTCCAGGAACCTACGGCCTGAGACTGGGCGGATAGCCCCCCCCGCAAGAACCGTACCTAAGAAGCATGATGTGAATAATGCATGCTGTAATCTGAAATTCATGAGATAATGCATAGAAATGATGGTTAAGGTTTATTCAAATCTATAAAAAAATTGACATAAAAACATGATTTAAATCATGCGCGTGGCACTATGTTTTTAAGACACTTATATCTCTCCTTTCCTGGGATATTCGGATTTGGGGGAGGGTGGCAGAACGTCATGTTCTATCAACATTGACGATAAAACGCATTCCCTGTGCTGCGTTCCGCAAGAGTGTGCAAGCTGAAGCCGGCTACGGTATTATTGACCATGGCAGCGGCCATGGTCTTCTCACCCTGTCTGGAGATTGAACGTTATTTCCTGTCGGCAGGCGCCTTTGGCAATGCCGCCATTATTTCCGTGGCGCTGATTTATACGCTGATTACCATTCTGGGCATGTTATTCCTGGTGGGTTTTACCTTGAGCGGCCTGCACCGCCTGAACCTGCACTTCATGGAGCACCACGAAAAGCGCATTACCGGTACCGTACTGATTCTGACCGGGGTGATAGGATTCTTTGGAGGTTAACAAACTCCATCCAAAGTAAAACAAAGAAATGCTTAAGGCTTAGGACATTTCAAGTATGCCACTTTTGCAGCTGTATTTCAATGTGGTTTTGAATTATAAAGGAGACATTCTAAACCCATTGTTAACGCAAAAAAGTTCGGATTGGGCTTGTTTGGATAATGCATAACTGGCCAGTTATAAATCTTAGATGCGTTAAGTGATTGGTCATAGGTATAATCTTTTTCTATCTGAACCTGATAGCTGACCTTTACAGCAAAATTCCAACGAGAGGATAATTCATGGTTCATTTCAAGTCCAATACGCAAAGCCTGCCCCTTCCATCGCCATGTATTTAAGCTGTAATATTTAAACTTTGTGATCGATTCTGATGTGTTTTCAACTAATACTTTTTCCAATACGGCAACCGTTTTCACCCAGCCTGCATGCAGGCTGAACATGGTATTGTTTTGTTTCGCTAAATTCAACGTCCACAATATTGGCATTTGTTGTACGGAAAAAACATAATCCTGTTTCGTGCCTTTACCCTTTTCGTATTGCAGTTGGGTCATGGTTTGACCAAAAGTATGTGTTTGGGCTGAATAGCCTATACCCACACCCCATTTGGGATAATTACCCTGTATCAGGCATTCAGCGCCCCAATTGCCATTTACCTGAAATTGCGTACTCCTTTGGTGGCTGGACGAATAACCGTACCAGGGTTTAAAAGCACCTAAATAAATGCCAATGTTGGGCAATGGAATTGCTGCAACAGCTTTGTCACCCGAGAGACCAGAGGTCAGCATGATTAAAAAAACTGCCAAAAATACATTTACAAACCGGGAAGACACCCGATTTGCAAACCGCCTAAATGAATGTATCTTAATCATGTATTACCATTAATTTCTTAGCTACGGTCTGATTGCCAACACCAACTGATACAATATACAAACCATTGGATAAAGCGGCGGTGAATATATCCACATAACCCATTCCCTGCGACAAGGTTATAGAACCTTTTTCTATCAAATTTCCTTGCATATCGAATATGCTGTACGTCGCTCCAGCATCAACGGCAAATACCTTGAGCGCTGCCAGATTGTTACTTGGATTGGGTTGCAATGTTACCTCAATACCGGGTTTACTTCGGCGACTGGATACCGTTTGAATGCTGCTATCAGGTTCTGGCTGTACAGATGCCTCTATCTCATTTGCCTTGTATTTCTTATCCAGTCCCTTACAAAATTCGGCCAACTCGGCATCTGTAACTTCGACGGTTTGTGGGAAATTGTAAAAGTCACGTTTAATCTCAAGGACAATTTCGGGCTCCAGCACACAATCAGGTTCTGTAATTATTTCCCAATAAGCCTGTATAACAACTGAATAACCGGGAGCAACGGAGATGGCACCCTTGAGGTTTACACTGTTTTGTTTTATATAAATGATATTACCTGACACTTCAAACACAAAGTCATCGTTTGGATCAATCATTTCATTTTCCAATAACAGGTCTGTGGCGTTATACTTTTGCACTGCATTCTGACTGGATTCCAGGAGTAAATGATTTACTCCCGCCGCTTCCGACTCCATGTCCCGCTCATAAAGTAAGTAAGTTAATACCTGGGTGGTGTTAATTTCTTTTCCATCATGCGATAATTGTTTAAAGTACATATCATTCATTAATTTCAATTTTACGGATTCGATGTTTATTTCATGGTCATTCCATAATTTACCACCATAGAACATAGATTCTCCGCTAAATCCTACAAACATCTCTCCCAGGATTTCAACCGGATACCAGTCAGAAACCAATTCCAGATAACGGATACCACCTACAATCCTGTTGTGCAATATTTTCAGATTCTCGTATTTGAATTGAATGGAGCTGTTGCAGCTAAGTTTAATATTGTACTGGCCGTGTATTTCCGTTTTATCGAAATCGAAGTCTATTCCGTGATTAAAACGATACCTCAACGGTTGAGCCAATTTGTAGTACTGTTTATATGCTTTCCATTCATCAAATTCATCAAAACTGCCGTCTTGATCTCTGTCTCCATAGTTTAAATAGTTTACTTGTTTGTTTTGGTAGGCTTTTACCTTCGGGGTTTCGAGCATGGCAAATAAACCCAGTGCCTCATTATAAATAGGGAAGGCATTAAAATCAATAGAAGCCGGGGTTACACCAGGGCTGTACTTTGCCGGGTTAAATGAACCGGGCGTGTACAGGTCACCAACTAATACACGTTCTCTTTTATCCAAAGTACCCACAATTTTCATCTCGGTAAGGGTGGCCACCGGCATGGTGGGCGGGGTGGGCTTTTCGGGTGCCGTATAAAAAGTGGCAAACAGGTTATCCGACAAAGCCCCCAGGCCGCCTTTTAAGGTTTTGCTCAATTCCTGGCTGTATTTTTCGGCATCTTTCAACATGCTCTGATATGCCGCGGCACCTTCGGGCTTGCTGCTGAAACTTGCCAGCTTAAACGGATTGGGGCTGTTTTGGTCGATAAACCATTGTTTGGCATTGTTAAAATCTTTCGGTTTGGTGTATTTGTAGATTACCCTTACCGCATTCTGGCTCAGGCCGGCAAGTATACTGCTGGGCACCAGGCCGGTAAGCCCCGCATTTAAACCTTCTTTTGCCAGGCCCATCAGGCTGCGCATTGCTGCATTGCCCACTGAATTATAATCTGCCAGCTTGTCTTTATATTCCTTTAACTCCTTATCGTAATCGGTCAGCATGCCATCCAAGGTTTTGTAAACAGCAAATCCGGAACCTTTGCCATTTTCCTGCTGCGTATTGATATTCAAAAAGTCGCGATAGGTTGGTTGCCCGTTCCCGTCCCTGAGGGGTACTGTGGCTGATATACTTCTGCCTGTTAAATCGAGGCTGCTGCTATTAATACCCCATAACTTTAAATTAAACTCACTAAAATAGTCGCAAACACAGGGATCGTATCCGGTTTGCACTTCTGTCATAAACCACTTGTTGATATTGTTTATGTTTTCGAAATGGGCACTTTGTTTTTTAATAATGGTTCTTTGGTCCAATGGCCGGTCGTAAGCATCGCCATGCCGAAAAAGACCGGATGCATGTTCATTTTGATCCAGATCCAAATACCCAATATCTAAATTGACATGGTTATACGTACCCAAATCGGCAAAAACATTAAAAAACAAGCGCATCTTACCGTTGTAACGGTTGTACAACACAAAATACGGTGTGCGGGCATTGTGCAGCACCAAAGGCGCATTAACAATTGAATTGCTGTTGCCTGCCTGATACTGCTGCCCATTGGGCAAGTAGCCGGTATTGCGCCAAAGCAACTCCCAGCCGTCCTGCCAATGAAAATCAAAATCGGCTATGGGGGTTCCGGCGGGCTTTTGCAGAAAACCATCGTAAAACGGTGAGCGCATATTTAATGGGGCACTGGGGTTGTAAAAGTCAGGCACCAGCCAGCCGGCCTGCGGATTTAATGGAATCAACAAAAACTGTCCGTTGGAGCTGGCAGCCCAGTTCCATTTATTTAAAAACGGGTTGACCAAACCGGGTGGATAGGCCTCGCTCAATTCGCAATTTTGCGGATTTTCCGGGTTGGTGCTGATTCCTTTATCGCCATAGCAATTCTGGCAGGCGTTGGTTTGCGCGGAAAGCTCCCATGCCGCCAGTTGCAACATCAGGTATAGTATTCTTTTCATTGTATTTTCCTCCCTTTAAAATAGATGCGTGGAGTTACTTTGTGGTTCTCATCGCGGAACACATAATTGCCTTTTACCTCCCAGGTTTCCGGATTTACCCTAAACTCCCCGTCATAGGGCATATAATTGCCCCCATTCCATGTTGAACTTAAAATCATGGAGCTGTAATAGTAGTATGTATTTGAGTTCATTCCATTCCAGGTAGTATCGGGATACACCCTGGAATAAGGGTTAAAGCCAATCCAGATCAATGTTGCTCTGTTTTCGAGTTCGCCACAACTGTCGGTTATAGACGACCATT
>JAGWYI010000374.1 GCA_018969455.1 Bacteroidota bacterium
TTTTAGGCGTGTATCTGTTTATCCTTTGGCGACTAAAGCTCAGAATGCACGCTCATGGTGAAATAATGGGCGCCGATCGGCAAAGACCAGGCCTTATTTCCCATCTAACGCAAAATGATGCAAGCAGGTTGGTTGCTTTGCAAGAAATAGATGCAGCTTGTATACCTTACACCGCCAGATTTTGTGCATAACGATTTTTATAAATTATTATAAATCAGCGAAATACATCCTGATTTATCCACAAAATCCGGCGAATACTGGTATAATTTTGCCTTCCCAATTGAACCAGGCCTATCTTTGCTTCAATAAAAAAGCCCGCTATGCGCAAGTTGCTCCCCTCCTTGTTTTTCCTATGCCCGTTTGTACCTCTGCTATCACAAAACTTGCTTCCGTTAAATACCTGTGCCAGCACGTGCACGGGCAATTTGGGCGACAACAGCTTCACCGACGGCGACTTTGGATTCGGAATGGCAAATATCCTTCCTACCGATCCCATGCTGGCGCCTGGGTACAAGTATCAGCTCAATCCGCCACCCGATGATGGCTATTACAGTATTACCAACAACACAAGCAATTGGGGCTCCTTTGCAGCAACAGCCTGGATCAATATCGCCGATAATGGCCCCGAAGCCAATGGGTATATGATGGTGGTAAATGCAAGTTATCAACCCGGGCTCTTTTACCAAAAAACGGTACCGGTATGTGAAAATACGTTATACGAACTTTCCATGGATGTGATCAACCTGATGGAGCCTTTCAGCAGCGCCATCATGCCCAATATTGCATTTCTCATTGATGGAAACCTGGTGTGTGAAACTGGAATTATTCTCAACGATGCGCATTGGAGAACCTTTCGCTTTTCCTTTACCACGCTTGCCGGACAAACAAACGTTCAACTCTCCCTGCGAAACAATGCTCCCGGCGGAATTGGCAACGATCTGGCGCTCGACAACATCGCTTTCCGGGCTTGCGGACCCGAGATAAACCTTCCGCTTGCAGCCTATTTCTGTGCAGGAAAATCGCTCGAGCTGAACGCCAACTTCCAAAACTCTCCCTACTCCAGTACCGTATATCAATGGCAATTTGCCGCTTCGGCCGGGGCGCCCTGGACCAATTTGCCCAACGCAAATGCTCCGAGCTTGCTTATCCCAAATCCGGAAGACAGTTCGTTGTACCGTTTGGTGGTTGCGAATACCGCGGGAAACCTAAACCTGCCTTATTGCCGGGCCGTTTCAGCACCCGTTCAACCAGTTCTGGAAGATTTATCCGGTTTTGCCATTTATGGAAATGATACGATCATCTGCAATGCAGCGCCCGCCATTCTGCGTGCCGGCAACTTTGCAGCCTATACCTGGTCAAACGGGACTCATAGCGATACCCTGGAGGTGGAAACTCCCGGAATTTACGCCGTGACTATAAACACTGCAAGCGGTTGTGTGGCGCACGACAGCATTCAGGTAAATGAAGTGTATCTGACCGCAACGGCATCCTGGACAAACCCGGTGTGCGCGGGCGACAGTACCGGGAGCGCTCGAATTTTACAAACATCAGGCGGACTGGGGCAAATTTCATATCAATTGGATCAAAAAAATGCCCAATCCGATCCTTCCTTCCTCCAAATTCCAGCGGGCGACCATTTCCTGATTGCCGAAGATTCGGTGCATTGTCGGTATGAAATTCCGTTCAACCTGGAGGATCCTCCCGCATATTACCTCGAACTTGGTGCAAACGCTCAAATCGTGGAGGGCGATAGTTTGCTTTTGATCCCCCAATACAATTATGTGCCCGTATTTTATCAATGGCAATCAAACGGGGATCTGCCTTGCGTTTATTGTCCGGCAGCGCTGGTACATCCCCAACGAAACGCCACTTATTTTTTACAAGTGCAGGATGCCAAGGGATGCCAGGCCAGCGATAGCATACTCATTGGCGTTCTTCCAAATGTACAGGTATTTGCACCCAATGTTTTTGCCACCGATGATGAAAATAGTACAGAAAATCAATACTTTACACTGTTTTCCACCTCAAGTGCGGAGTCCATCCTGCACCTGAGGGTGTTTGATCGATGGGGCAATTTGATGTTTGAGGTAAAAAATGTTGTACCGGGATCGCGCGCATCCGCATGGAATGGAAGCGATTTGCAGGGCCGACGGGCGCCCTCGGGTGTATATACCTGGTTGGCAGAAATCCGCTTTTTTGATGGAAGTACCCGAAAGCTTCAAGGAAGCGTAACATTACTAAACAAATAAGTTACATGATCTTTACCAAAATTTAATAATAGAAGATTTTCTAAAAATAAAAATGATCCTCCATATATTTGACGAAACTATTCTATTACAAAACAAAACCTAACTTTCACATGAGAATTCCACTATGGATCCTCGCGTTGGTTTTTGCGGGTTACACCGTGTGGGCTGTCAACTACTGGCACTGTTACAAGTGCCATTGTTGCAACGGCGAAACACCGGTTGCAGAAAGCAAAACCACCGGCGAGCCCCTTTTCAAATGGGGTGCTGATCAACCTGTTCCAGATGCCAAATTTGCCGAATGGAAAAAGGCGTTCCTGGCAAAAGGAGGCCAGGGAGATACCCTCCTTATTACAGGCCTGTACCGGGCCAAGGAAACCAATACCTCCAAATTTGCCAACCTGGGCCTGGCACGTGCCAATGCCCTGCGCGCTATGATGATGCCCGAAATGCCCGAAAGTCGCATCCATGTGGCCGGTAAATTGATCGAACCGGACTCTCTTACCGAAAACAGCGACCCGCGACCCTCCGCCGACTGGTCCTGGCGGAAAATGGTACTGAGAAAGGAAGAAGGCGCTATCATTGAATCCGACAATGCCGTTACCTTCCTGTTTCCCTTCAATTCTACCGAAAAGGACAAGGATCCTGCCGTAGATGCCTACCTGACCAAACTCGTAGAAAAACATAAAAATACCCAGTTTACTTTCTCGGTAATCGGTCACACCGATAATGTAGGGGAAGATCAGGAAAATAAAGCCCTCGGCCTCGGCCGCGCTAAAGCCATCGCTAAATTCCTGATAGACAACGGTATCGCTGCCAACCGCATCCAAACCGATTCAAAAGGCGAAACAGAACCCATTGCCGATAACAATACCGAAGACGGACGACATCAAAATCGCCGGGTGGTGCTCACCGTAAATCGTTAACCTTTCAAACTCAACATCAACCATGTTCTTTGCATATATTCTGCTCCAATCCACTTTCCAACAAGACCTGCCGGTGGGTCTGGCACTTTGCATTGTGCCTGCCATCATCGGCTGGCTGGCCGCATACTCCTTCTACAATGTAGGCAAATTGCGTACCCAAGTAAGCACCCTGACGGCCGAAAACGGAACACTCACCGAAAAAGTAAACAAACAAGCCGAAGAACTCACCGATCTGCGCGTGAAACTCACCCAGGCTGAAGCACAAATCGACAACCTCAACGAACAATTGCGCAAGGCCAAAAATGACCTTATCATCTGCGAAAGCGAACGCGCTATGATGAAAGAAAAAATGGCTGCTGGAAACGCAACACCCGCCGCTGCGCCGCAGCCAGATTCCATCACCTTCGCAGGCGTAAAATACAAATGGGACGACCTTAAAATCGTTGAAGGCATCGGACCTAAAATCGCAGAAATTCTCAACAACGCCGGGATTAATTCCTGGAAAGCACTATCAGAAACGGCACCCGAACGCATCCGCGAAATCCTCGATGCCGCCGGACCAAACTTTAATGTGCACGAACCCGCTACATGGCCCGAACAAGCCCGACTCGCCAATGCGGCCGATTGGGAAGCCCTGAAAAAAATGCAAGACGAACTCGACGGCGGCCGCCCAGATAATGACTAAACTAAAAAAGAACCCGGGGCTTTTCTCCGGGTTCTTTTTTTTCTTAAAAATAACCTGAATGTGTGTACTCTGGAATACCTTCGCACAATCACTGTAAGCAATTGCGAACAAATCATGCAAAAAATACCCGATAACTGGACATACGAAGAGTTTCACACATTCGCCCTGCTCTATGCCGCAAACATTGACGGCGCTGTGTCAAATGCCGAAGAAGAACTCATCCTCAAACAAATAGACCCCGATTCATACAAACGTATTAAAGCGATTTTCGAAAGCTGCGACGACGCCGATTGCCTTGATGGACTGTTGCAATACCGCAGCAAATACCTCGGTACGCATGCCGACAAAGAACGGATGCTCAAAGACATGGCCGCCGTTTTTGAAGTCAATCACCGATACCTGCAAATCGAACGGGAATTGCTGCATTTGCTGGATCGAATGTTGTAATTCCACCCTGGTAAAAATACTGGAACAAACGGTCCAGGTTGTGATTGCCTTGATTCTGAACCGGCAATTTCTAAAGCAACTGGGTATAAGTAAGGGGTTTGTATGTTTTGGGCTCTGTTATTTATACTGAGCGCCGCCTGAAAGGCAGCATTAGTTTTCATGCTAAGTGCTGATTATCAATAACTTAGGTCGAATGCCATGCGCAAAACCATCCACCGCGAAGTATACTTTGGTTTTGCGCCCAATACAAATATCAAATCAGTTTCAGATACGACTGGCTGGATTTTATGCGCTTACTGTTGTTTGCATTTGTATTATACTTCACGCTGCCAGATTTTGTGCAT
>JAGWYI010000375.1 GCA_018969455.1 Bacteroidota bacterium
TCGTGGTAAGAATCCATCATTTCGAGGTGATTCTCGTCTCGATGTTCAATCACCCGTTGAATCAATTCTACAGCCGGATTGTTTTTATTGCGATATTTGGGTGGTTTGACCGTAACTTCCTGGAGGGTTTTGCTCTCCGATTCCATCCAGACCTCAAGGGTTTGATTTTGGCCAGATTTAATTTCCAGGGTTTGGGAGCGATATCCCAAAGCGCTTATTTTAATTTGAACAAATTTACGTTCCGATTTCAGCGCAAAATGGCCATTTTCATCGGTAATTTGTCCTAAAGAAAGGCCTGGAACAGAGATGGTTGCATAGGATATGGGCAATTTCGTGGATTTATCCAATACAGTGCCACGCACTTGGGTGTAATTAAGGTGCTGGCCAGCCGCATTGGGCATGGCAAGCAGCAAGTAAGAAAACGCGAGAACAAAAAAACGCATGTTGTACGGACACATAGGCACAAATATAAGGGCAATAAAGCGACCCAATGTCTTACAACAACGTTAATTACTGCCCTGCACGTCGGGCATATTCGTCTGATTTGGACAAATTGCCCAATAAACGGTATCCAATTGCCAGATTTCGGAGCAGATCTTTGTCTGCCGGAGCCTGTTGCAGGGCCTTTTCGAAATAATAAATGGCTTCCTGGTGTTTATTTTGCAAGCCCATGGCTGTCCCAATTTGTTGCAACAGTTGTTTGTCGTTGGGGAAAATAGTGAGTCCTTCCTGCATTACCGAAACTGCAGCCGGATAATTTTGTTTGTCCTGTCCTTCGTATTTGCCCCAATCGCAGTAAACACGCAACAAACGTTCTTTTGCAGCCTGATTGTTGGGGCGCAATTCCAATGCCTTTTTGAACTGCGATACCGAAGTTTTGTAATCTTTGCGAAAGTATGCAACATTTCCCAAGCCGATTAGGGCATTTTCAGTCGGGCGAATTTCGTAACTCCTCAAGAACAATTGTTGCGCCAAATTGAGGTATTTGGCGGTATCCGGCGATTGTAAATTGGCGCCATAAGCAACCAAATATTGCTCTGCCGCACCCCGGGTTGTACGAAAACTATTGGGCGCATTTTCCGCATCCCGAATAAAAAGGGTTGAATTGTTTTTCCAATCCTGGTTGCGCATCCAGGTCCTGCAGGCGCCCGCAACCGACAGAACCGCTACCAGGACAACAAAAAGCCCTGGGTTTTTATTTTCCGGCATCGCTGCCAGCTTATTGCCGCTTGCCAGCCAAATTATTCCAGCAAGCGCCAACGAAAACCAGATGGAAGCAAAAAACACCAATCTTTCCCCCAAAAGCGTTCCAATCAGAATAAATTGATTGGTGTACAACGCCATGGATGCAAAATAAGCCAGAATCAAAAACGCAAACCAATCGCGTTTGAATGCCTTTATTAACGCGTAAACACCCAAACCAACATGCGCAATCGCAGAAATCAGCGCAAGCGGATTGGCCCAATTGGCACTCGGAATTTGGTTGTACGAATAGTCCCAAGATAAAACAGATGGCCAAAATAGGAGTTGGGCGTATTTGGCCAACAACACAAACCCGCTCGCCCATCGCTCCATAAAGGTTGCAGCCACCAACTGATTGTCATTAAAGTCGGGCGTATATCCCATTTTGCCCTTCATCACCGACCATCGGATCATAAACCACAACAAAAACACCAGCCACAATCCAATACTTTGTACCACCGCTTGCCCAAATTGCCGCCGATTGTCCAGAAAATACACGCTCAACGGCACAATCACCAACAGTGTCGCAGCGCCTTCCTTGGCCATTAATGCCAAAAAGTACGCTGAAAGGGCCATAAAAAGCTTCTTCATATCTTGCTTTTGCACAAAATCCCAGTACCAGTATATGGTCAGCAAACTGAAGAAACTGCTCATCAATTCGTCTCGGCTTTTGATGTTGGCCACTACCTCTGTATGCAAAGGATGCACCGTAAAAAGCAAGGTCGCACCTGCCAGAAGCCAGATTGATTTATCAGGCATTATTTTGTTCAGGCACAACAGCAGCATGCCTGCCACCAGCGCATACCACATTCCATTTACGAAGTGAAAGAAACCGGGCGCGTTGGGGGCAAGGGCCCATTCAAAAGCAAAGGCAGCCACCGAAAGCGGTCGGTACATGTATTCCGAATCGGTTGAAACAGAAGAACCCGCGCGATAACTGTGCGTGAAAATATCGGCCCAACCACTCAATCCCGATTGAACGTATTTGTTTAAGGTAATTACCAGCGGATCATCCAGTACAAAATCATGGCCCAGGGTATTGGCGTATAGCAAAAAAGCCAAAATTGCCAGCATTCCCGCCAGTTTTATGGATAGGTCTAAGCCACCTGTCTGGCGTGGAGTAGATGCAGGGATGGGGTTTGTTTTGCGGGCTTGGGCAGGCTTGGAAACCTGATTTCGGTTGTTTCGTTTTGACATATTGGGTGTAAATTGGCTTAGACAGTTGCAAATTTCACCATTTGCAGGGATATTCTTTACAGATCGCAGAAAAAAGCGCAAAAGATGCACGTATATTTGTGCCATGGAAACCGGAAAAATTGTTCTGAACAGTGCCCGATTTGCACTGACCATCGAGCGACTTTGCCACCAGCTGATGGAGGATTGGGGAGACTTTTCCAACGCCTGTATCATTGGTATTCAGCCTCGGGGGGTAATGGTTTCCAACCGTATTGTGCATCGATTGATTGAGCTGACAGGCAATGCCAAAATCGATTACGGCAAACTGGATATTACTTTTTACCGCGACGATTTCCGAATGGAAGGCGGGCCGCTGGCGCCTCATCCCAATGAAATCAATTTTATAGTTGCTAATAAAAGGGTGTTGCTGATTGATGATGTGTTGTACACCGGGCGCACCATTCAGGCCGCTTTGGCCGCTTTGCAACATTATGGCCGACCGGCCTCGGTGGAATTGCTGGTATTGGTTGACCGACGCTTCAATCGACATTTACCGATCCAGGCCGATTATATTGGCGCCAGCGTTGATGCAGTGGATGAAGCCTATGTGCGCGTACGCTGGCAGGAAATTCATGGTGAAGATAAAATTTTGTTATTCGATAAAAAATGAAAGGACTTTCGACGCGGCACCTCATCGGGATTAAAAACATTACCGAAGCAGATATTCAATTGATTTTTGAAACAGCCGACAATTTCAAGGAAGTCATCAATCGCCCTATAAAAAAGGTACCAAGTCTCCGCGATATTACGGTTGCCAATCTCTTTTTTGAAAGCAGCACCCGCACCCGGGTATCATTCGAACTCGCTGAACGCCGTTTGAGCGCCGATATTGTCAACTTTACTGCTTCTTCTTCCAGTGTAAGCAAAGGCGAAACCCTGCTCGATACCGTCAACAACATTCTTTCCATGAAGGTAGACATGGTGGTGATGCGGCATCCTGCCCCTGGCGCCTGCGTGTACCTGTCTACCCGAATCGGCGCCAACATCGTGAACGCTGGCGACGGCACCCACGAACATCCCACACAGGCGCTCCTCGATGCATTCTCTATTCGCGAAAAGCTAGGCGATGTGACAGGCAAAAAAGTTGCCATCATCGGCGACATCCTCCACAGCCGCGTCGCATTGAGCAACGTGTTTTGTCTGCAAAAATTGGGGGCAAAAGTGCGCGTTTGCGGGCCGCCAACCCTTATTCCAAAATATTATGCCAATCTGGGCGTGGATGTTTCACACGATGTGCAGGATACCCTGCGCTGGTGTGATGTCGCCAATGTGCTGCGCATTCAACTCGAGCGTCAAGACATCAAGTTTTTCCCAAGCATCCGCGAATACCACCAGTATTTCGGAATCACCAAAGCGATGCTCGATGCATTGGACCGGGAAATTGTAATTATGCATCCCGGTCCAATCAATCGAGGCGTGGAATTAAACTCTGATGTGGCCGATGGCCCGCACAACATCATTTTACAACAGGTAGAAAACGGCGTAGCCATACGAATGGCTGTTTTATACCTCCTGGCTGCCGGAAATTAATTTTCTGGCGCCTGCATGGGCATATCGGGGTACAACTTGTGTACAAATTCATTTACCCAGGCCTCTACTTTCGGCGAATGCTTCCAGCCTTCGGCAGCGCACAACTCAGCCATCGCTTTTGTTTGAGCCGCCAATTGCGTATCAGGATATTTTTGCTGCGCAGTTGCCCAAAGTTTCTTGTAATCTTCTGTGATTGATTTATCGTCGAAGTGGTAACAAGGCGTATTGTTGGATCCATTGATAACCAACAAATTACCATACTTTTCAGATTCTACGGTGCGTTCTTTCAACAAGAAATAGGGATACTTTTTATTGAATTTTTCCCAATAAACGGCTCGGTTAAGCACTTCTTCCAGTGGAATCATGATGCCACCGTCATCCTCGGCGGCAACCTTGAATTCAACCAATTCCTGGTCCAGATAGTCCTTCATTGCAGGTGTCACCTTCCCTGCAAAAAAACGGTGCAGTTTTACAAAATCGGTAACTGGAAAAATTTGCCCCTCTCCAATGACCAGAGTAAAACCGTTGTCAAACAATTTTTTCGTGCCAGGGTAGGTATCGGGTTTAAACGTATTGGCTTCAATCGTTTTATAATCCTCATCAGTCCATTGTATC
>JAGWYI010000376.1 GCA_018969455.1 Bacteroidota bacterium
TGAATAATTCTGACTGAAAACCGTCCCCCCATGGTCGCCATTGTATCCTATAACGTCAACGGAATCCGATCTGCCCTGTCTAAAGGATTTTCCGAGTGGCTGAACAGTAAGGCCTACGACATCGTATGCATCCAGGAAACCAAAGCACAACCGGAAGACGTGCAAATGGCAGATCTGGAAACCCAAGGCTACCAACATTTTTGGGCATCCGCCCAAAAAAAAGGATATAGCGGCGTAGCCATCTTTACCAAAATCGCCCCCTTAAAGGTGACCATCGGCTCCGGTATGGAACAATATGACCGCGAGGGGCGTTTTATCCGCGCCGACTTCGAACATTTCTCGGTCCTGAATTGCTATTTCCCCTCCGGAACAACCAGCGATGAACGCCAACAGTTTAAAATGCAATTCCTTGACGATTTCTTCCAATGGATCTCCGAATTGAAAGAATCTATCCCCAATCTTATCGTCGTGGGCGATTTTAACATCGCTCACACCGAACTGGACATTCACGACCCCAAAGGCAATAAAAACAGCTCCGGTTTCCTGCCCGAAGAACGCGAATGGCTTACCAAATGGTTCAATAACGGATTCTCCGACGCCTATCGCTACCTGAAACCGCAGGAAATCAGCTACAGCTGGTGGAGCTTTCGCGCTGGCGCCCGTGGAAACAACAAGGGCTGGCGCATCGATTACCAGGCGGTAGCACAACCCCTGCTCGAAAAAGTAGCTGACGTTCAGCAACTTACAGATGTAGTCCACTCCGATCATTGCCCCGTACTTCTCTGGCTCAACGCATAACATATGCTTTGCAAAAAGAAGGGCGAAGTTTCGCAGCTCTTTTGTGTACCTTTGTACGCAATCCGAACATGTACGCATTGTTCCCATTTATAACTCATCTGTTTAGTCCTTTTTCGGCATGAAGATTACTGCCGCGCAATTAGCTCACATGCTTTCAGGAATCCTGGAAGGCGACCCCAATGCGAGCGTTCAACGCCCCGCCCGAATTGAAGAGGCACAGGAAGGCGATTTTGCATTTCTCGACAATCCGAGGTATGAATCCTACGCCTACACCACCAATGCCTCCGTTTTGTTGGTTGCTAAAACATTCCAACCCGTGCAGCCTATTGCTGCAACGCTCATTAAGGTAGATGACGTGCGCAGCAGCCTGGCTTTGTTGCTTCAGAAGTTTGACCCTGCCAGCCAGGAATCCGCAACCATCGTGTCTGAAAAAGCCTCGGTACACCCTGCCGCCAATCTGGGTATCGGAACCAGCATCGGCGCATTCGCGGTGATTGAAGAAGGCGCCGTAATTGGACAAAATTGCGTCATTTATCCCCAGGTTTTCATTGGCCGAAATGTTCATATAGGCGATAATTGCCGCATTTACCCGGGCGTACGCATCCATTATGATTGCCGAATCGGAAACAATTGTACCATTCACGCCAACGCGGTAATCGGCTCTGATGGATTTGGTTTTGCACCCCAGGAAGACAAAACCTGGAAAAAAGTGCCGCAAGTTGGAAATGTCGTACTCGAAAACGAGGTTGAAGTTGGCGCCAATACCTGCATCGACCGCGCTTCTCTGGGCAGCACCCTCATTCATTCCGGCGCCAAAATTGACAACCTGGTACACATTGCACACAATGTCGAAATTGGCGCCAATACGGTCATGGCAGCCCAGGTGGGTATAGCTGGTAGTACCAAAATTGGCGATTATTGCCTGCTGGGAGGCCAAACCGGCATCGCCGGTCACCTGGTACTCGCTGACGGAACCCGTACCCAGGCACAAAGCGGCATCGGATCTTCGGTAAAAGAACCCGGTAAGGCACTCTTCGGAGCCCCCGCATTCGATTACAACGACTACGTACGCGCTTACGTGGTATTCAAACAATTACCCGATTTGCAAAAACAAGTGCGGGCACTCGAAAAAAAACTGAAAGAACTGGAAGGTAAATAAAAAAGCCAACATGGCAAGAACCGATGTCAATACCCTGGGCGAATTTGGCCTGATCGAACACCTCACCCGCAATTTCCCCATCGTGCAACCCGAAACCCTGAAAGGTGTGGGCGACGATGCAGCCGTGATCGACAATGGCACGCATCTTACCGTGGTAAGCACCGACATGCTGGTAGAAGGCATTCATTTCGATCTCGCCTATACGCCTCTGAAACACCTCGGGTACAAGGCGGTGGCGGTGAATCTGTCCGACATCTATGCAATGAATGCCTTCCCCAAACAAATTACGGTATCCATCGCGCTCAGCAACCGGTTTTCGGTGGAAGCCCTGGAAGAATTATATGCCGGAATTCATGCAGCCTGTGAAACTTATCAGGTAGATTTGGTAGGAGGAGACACTACTTCATCGCCCAAAGGCCTCGTTATTTCAGTTACGGCCATCGGACAGGGTGATCGCGATTTGCTTTGCTACCGCAGCGGCGCACAGGTAGGCGACCTTATCTGCATCACCGGCGACCTCGGCGCGGCTTATTTGGGCTTGCAAATTCTGGAACGGGAAAAACAACTTTGGCAGGAAAATCCGCAAATACAACCCGATTTGGAAAACCAAAAATACGTAATAGGACGCCAATTAAAACCGGAAGCACGGCGTGATGTAGTGGAAATATTCCGGAAAATCAACTTGAAACCGACCTCCATGATCGATATATCCGACGGATTGGCATCGGAAGTTTTTCATATCTGCAAACAAAGTAAGGTGGGCGCTCTGATTGAAGAAAGTGGCGTCCCCATTCACCCGGAAGCAGAAATGCTGGCACTCAAATTCAAACTCGACCCTATTACCTGTGCCCTCAACGGCGGAGAAGATTACGAACTTTTGTTTACCATCCGTCCTGAAGACGTTGACTTGATTCGTTTTTTACCCGAAATATACATCGCAGGAGAAATCCTCGATGCAAAAGATGGCATCAAACTGAATACAAAAGGAGGCAATCTGCATGCGTTAAAGGCACAGGGTTGGGTGCATTTCTAATTTCTTTATTCAATTATCCACGGCTTGTATCGAGCATTGGAAATATGCTCCGCATTATGGAATTTGCACCTGATTTTTGCCCTTCGTCATTGAAAATCAGCGTTTAGCATCGTTTCAGATTCATATTTCAGAATGATCCTTTTATTTCCCCATTCCCAAAATAGCCTCATTCATGGCGTTCCCCCACTGGGGATCGATGGATGAAGCCGGCTTAAAGGCGGCATACATTTCACGCGCTTTCAACATCAACTCCTTGCCTTTCACCGGATCGCCGCCCCATTGCGCCGGGGTAAAAAACAGGGTAATTCCTTTTTGCATTACAGCGCGTGGATTTGAAGGGTCCAATTTTTGCGCTTTTTCAAGCAACATCGATGCAATTGGGCCATATTTCTGGCCATTTGCCATCGGATTCAATCGAACGTGCATGCTCGCTGCCATGCTGCGCAAAACATACACTTCCGAATTATTCGGATTTAATGAATCGGCGCGCGCCAAAAACTGATCTGCTTTGCTACACAAGGCTTCCTGCTTGCCAGGATCGGTTTCCAAATTGAAAAGACGCACCTGACAAAGACCCACATAATACTGGGGCAACCAGGCGCTGGTTTCTTTTTGCGCAATGCGTTCAAATGCGTTGGATTTGGCCTGCCAAGCCTCCAGGGTAACCAAAGAATCCAAGCCTTGCAAGGTTTTTTCCATGGATTGTACGTATTTGGGGTTGTTTTGAGCCTGTATACGCAAGGCACCAAACAGCAAAATAAAAAGAACAATTCCGTTTTTCATGGTGTGGTAGGTATGGTGAATTTTTATTGATTGTTAATTACTTCCTGCCTGCGATCAACACCCCAACTTGCAAATGCGCCTACAAAAAGGAACCGCTTGGCCGCAGGCGTAAGCGCCACCCGGGATAAACCGTCGGCCGAATACCGATACCCAAATACCTGATTTTGCCCCAATGCGTTTTGCAGGCCAAATACCACCACCACAAAAGCTTTCTTAATGCTGGTCAAGTAACTCAAACTGACGCTGAGGTTGTGATATGCCGGGGTCCGATCCCTCAAAAAATCAGCTTCGGTTCTATTCGGATTGTAGTATGGCCTACCCGTCGCAAAATTGTAGGTAATACCCACATTGGTTTTGATTTGGGTAAAAAACTTCTTTACGACCAGGGTGGCAGTATGATTGGCGGCAAATACAGGCTGTGCCGAAGTTGGATACCATTCGTACAAACGCTTGGTATCCAGCCAACTATAAGAAATCCAATAATCAACACCTTCAAAACTACGCTGGTCACGCCAAAAAAACTCAAGCCCCTCGGCGTATCCGCTGCCTGTATTGCCCAACTTCGTGCGTGTGGTGACCAGGTTTTCATATTTTTTATAAAATGCCTCTATCCGAAAAATGCGCGATTTTAAAATGTACTGGTAATTCAGAATAAAATGGGTAGCCTTTTGAAACCCAGGAACCTGACCAAATTGAGTTTTCCAACGCAACAAACTATCGCCTTTCTGATAAAAATCACCCCATGCAAAAGAAATCTGGTCCCCAAGCCCCAATTTGTAAGCCAATGACACCCGAGGAGCAAGCCGGGTTTGGCCCAAAAGACTGGAA
>JAGWYI010000377.1 GCA_018969455.1 Bacteroidota bacterium
ATGCGATCGAGCACCTTTTCGATGCGCGATTGCTTCATCTCCAAAATGACACTATCGGGCAAATCTGACTGCTCCGACTTATTCATTTTCCCCAGATCTTCGGTAAATAGCAAGGGCATCTTTTTCTTCTTCCGAATCAAATCGATGCAATAATTGTAGGTAATCGAATATATCCAGGTGGAAAAACTCGATTGTTCGTTGAATTTAGCCAAATTCAAAACGACCTTCACAAAAATATCCTGAGTCGCATCCTGTGCTAGTCCTTCATCTCCAAGCATCGAATAACACTTGGCAAATACTTTTCCCGCATAACGTCGGTATAGCATGGTAAAATACGCTGACTCCTGATCGGCCAGGTATCGGGCAATCAATTCGATATCGGTATAAGCGACGGTCTTTCTGGCTGTCGACTTCACGCAAGATTGGTTTGAAACGTACTTGGCAAATGCCTGGGCAAGCGTTTGTTTTTTAAAAACAAGGACACTCCTTGCCTAATTTTGCTGCAAAGACACAAAAAATAACGGTAAATAAGACCATTTTACCGCAAATTTCTTTCAAACCGTTAATAGGACGTTAAGTCTTGTACTCCGTCACACCATTTAACAGTAATTTGTATTCCTTTTAATTCAAATCGTTCAAATGATCATGATACTACGTTTTTCCCTGATCGCTCTCCTGCTTTTCTGTACACTGAAAACCTATGCCCAATCAGAACAACCCAGTTCCCCGTACCCCTTCCAACTGACGCTATTCCGCCCAGATAGCTCTGCCGTCAGCTCCACCCGCGCTTTGCCGCTCGGAAAACCCGTTATTCTGGCTTTCTGGCTAACGACCTGTATGCCTTGTATGGCCGAACTGGCTGCCTATACCGAACGCTACGCTGCATGGAAGCAGCAAAAAGATTTCGAACTGATTGCCATCTCCATCGATTTCCCCAATCGTTTTCGCCAAATCGAACCCCTTGTTAAAGAAAAAAAATGGCCTTTCCCGGTATTTTGGGAACGGGAACGAACGTTTAAAAATATTTTGCCCGGGGGATTGAATGGCTTGCCACAGGTTTTTGTGTTTGATGCATCAGGCCAACTCGTGTATCATCACAAAGGGTATTACCCGGGATTCGAAAATGAACTCTTTGCACAATTAAAATGACAAAGACTAATACTTTCCGCTTCGGGCTTTTGAACAGAATCTTTAACCTAAATTATTGAAAATCAGGAGCCCGCATGACAATGCGTGCCGTCATTGCAGGCGAGGCTTGGCATACCTACCATCAGGCTTATTTCGATTGGCCAGATGGCATGAGCTGCTCGTCTAAAAAGCGGGTCATCAAAGTGTATAAATGAATACGCGCGCCGTCTGAACCGATGCCGTGATTCCTATTGGGATAAATCATGCTCTCAAAAGGTTTATTGGCAGCGATCAAACTGTTGGCCAATTCGGCTGAATGCTGAAAATGTACGTTGTCGTCGGCCAGGCCGTGTACCAACAAAAACTTACCCTGCAATTTTTCGGCAAGATTCACGGGCGCGTTTTCTGCATAAGCCTCCGGATTTTCCTGCTCGGTTCGCATATACCGTTCAGTATAAACGCTGTCGTACCATTTCCAATGGGTAACCGGGGCCACTGAAATGCCCGCTTTAAATACCCGGGCGCCTTTAAACATACATAAAGACGCCATATACCCGCCGTAACTCCAACCAAAAATTCCAATTCGCGCAGAATCTACAAAAGATAAGGTACTCAAATACCTGGCAGCGTCAATTTGATCCTGGGTTTCCAGTTGGCCCAAATGCATATAAGTACATTTTTTAAAGGCCTCCCCACGCGCTCCCGTGCCCCGGTTGTCGACACAGGCCACGACATATCCTTTTTGTGCCAGCATCTGAAACCAAAGGTAGTTGTTGCCTTTCCATTGATCCAACACCTGCTGATTGCCAGGGCCTCCATAAACAAACATCAAAACCGGCAACTTCTTTCCTGTGTATTCGGCGCCTTGGGGCTTTATCATAAATCCGTTCAATTGGGTTTTGTCGGGTGTTTTGAAGGTAAAAAATGTGGCAGGTTTTATGCCTGTTGCTTGCAATTTTTGCTGCAATGCCGCATTTTGCTCCAATTCACGCACTTTTTTACCCGTAACAGTATATACCGAATATTGGGGTGCTGTGTTCAACGTGGCATGTTGCAACACAAAATATTCATAGGTTTTATTAAAATTGGCATCGTTGCATCCCTTTTCTTTGCTCATTTTTTTTCCGTGTTTCCCGTTCAAATCAACGCTAAACAATTCCCTTTCCAAAGGGCTGCGCTTTGCCGCTTGATAAAACACGCGTCCGGTTCGTTCGTCAATGCCGTAAAAAGCAGTCACATCCCAATCGCCCTTGGTGAGGGCTGCTTGTTGATTACCCGCCCAATCATATCGGTAAAGATGATTAAAACCACTTTTTTCACTTGCCAACACAAACCCTGATTGGTCTTTCAAAAAATATACATCGTGCAAATCCAGATAGGCCTTGTTGGTTTCTTCATACACTTTTTGACATTGCATGTTTGTCGGATTGGCCAGGAAAAGTTGCAAATGATTTTGCAGGCGATTCATTTTGGTGAGGCACAATGCACCGTTTGGCGCCCAGGCGATTCGAGGCAGGTAATACGCAGTATCCCCGCCAGTTTTTACTTCCTGCGTCTTTTTTTGGGTCAAATCATAGATCCAGGCTGTAACCTTGGCATTTTTTTGACCTACTTTGGGGTATTTAAAGGAGATTTCTTCCGGATAGGCTTTCCGATGGAAGGTTTCCATATGCATCAGCGGCACTTCTCGCTCGTCAAAGCGTAAAAATGCGAGAAATTGTCCGTCCGGACTAAAATCAAACGCACGAACCAGTTCAAATTCCTCTTCGTACACCCAATCACCAAAGCCGTTGATGATTTCATTTTTTTTGCCGTCATAGGTGACCCGTACAGTATAGTTCTGTTGTAAATCTTTGAAATACAAATCGTTATTGACAACGAATGCAATTTTGTTTCCATCTGCCGAAAAGCGCGCGTCGCGTTGGGCATCGCCCTCAAAAAGGCGACTCAACTTTTGCGATTTCAGTTCGTACACAAAGTACTGAGCACTCGAACTTCTCCGATAGATGGGCTCTACATCGGTGGAAATCAGTATTTTTTGCTCATCAGGCCCGAAAACATATCCATCCATTTCTCCTTTCCAGCCCGGTGCATCGGTTTTTATCGTGGCGGCATCCAGGATGGCGCCCAAGGCAGCCCCACTCAGAAAATCGTATTGTTCTATCCGATTGTCATTCAAAAGGGTGTAGTGAATGCCATCGTTTTGGAAATTAAAACCGGGAATACCTTTGGCAGCGTAAGTTCCTTTTTGCCAAATGTCTTCCAGGGTAATTGGCTGTTGCGCGTGAGCAACTTTGCTACAGGATACGAAGAGAATAAACAAAAGCCAAAGCTGCTTCATGGGCCAGAATGATTGGTTTGAAGCGTAAATATAGGCGCTGCATCCCATTCATGTGTTTTCAAACAGGTTCTTTTCGATAAAAGATCCGATATCCCTATCTGAACATCCGATCAATGCCTTTATTTTTAAAAAGACGTTTCTTGGGTTGATCTTAAGTGCCGTTTTATAGAAAAAAACATCCGATTCCTCAAAAAAAAGAAGCACTACCTGGATTATAAGACCGTCTTTATGTTAAAATATGACTTATTTTGGCCTTTAAACAATATGCTGTGCCCATGCGTTGTTTTATGTACAAAATAAAAATAACCGGCATAAAGCCTATGGAAGAAACCTACACACGTTACAACAATCTCATTGAGTTTTTATACCATGAGATTCCCTCCGGCGAAGCAGCTGAAATGGCGCATAGCATTGAAGATGACCCTGATATGCTTGCTGAATTCAACCAGTTACTGCAGGCCAAAACCCAACTACCCAAAGTTCAATTTAACCCCTCTCAAGCAGTTCTCAATTCAATCCTCCAATACAGCACAAAAACAGCTTTTGAGGCAACGCTCTAACCAAACCTTGCCAAAGTCTTTTTCGCAAAAGCCCTCGTCTCGGAAGTCGAAACGGGGGCTTTATAGTTCCAGAAGCTTGTTCTCCCACAGTTTGCAGGCTTCTTTAGGATTCGTACTAAAATCCTGAATCAATCCGAACAAAAAAACCACGCTGCCCCAAATTATTCCAACTCACCTCAAAGCGCGCCGTTTTGTTGTACCAGGCTACAATATCCAACCCCATTCCATAACCGTACAAAAGTTTGTTTACCAATGGGTTGTATGCATTGTAATAGGGGTCGTTGGATATCCCCACGTCGTTGTTTGCTGAAAGATACAATTTGAGCGGAAAGGTTTTAAATGCTTTAAGCGGCATCCATTTACCCAAATTGAAAACCTGGTTTAAAAATTCAAAATGCATGGCTGTTTTCACTACGGCAAAGTCAAGTCCGTCTGATACAATGTATTCATAGCCCCGTACAAAGTTTCCGCTGTATCCCAAGGCCTGATTGTTGTAATACGGCGGCTTTCGACGGGGCAAGCTGCTGCGTCCTTTCAC
>JAGWYI010000378.1 GCA_018969455.1 Bacteroidota bacterium
TGCACTATTTTTACCCGGTGGGCCAGGCGTTCCACTGGCGCCGGGATGGAAGGCAAGCAAAGATTTATTTAAAAAATTTAAAAGTGTATTTACTTATCTGGCTGCGGGAAACATGTTGTTGAGCATTGCAGAGCAAGCCATGGTACTTATTATTGCCCGATTTTATGATCCAGTTTTGGCAGCAGCCTATTTTATGGCAGCCCGCATTTGCAATTTGCCTTTGTCTTTGATGCAGAGTGCACTGTCTCAATATAATTTGCGCTGGTTTCAGGATATGCGCAACAAAGGGGTATTCGTTCCGCTTGTTTTATTCAAGTTCTGGATTCGTCTGTTTTTGCCGGGCAGTTTGTTCTTTTTGCCCATAATTTTATGGGGCCCGCAGATTTTCAGTTGGATATTAGGTCAAAATTGGGATTTTGCAGGAAAACTGGCCCGTGTTTTTGCCATTTTAGCCTGGATCCGATTCGTCAACAATCCCACCAGCATGGGGTATTTTGTCATGGGGCACTCCGAGCGTTTTTTTTATTTCACCCTCTTATTTTTATTGGGTGCAGGCATAAGCACAGGCATGGCCGCTTCAGGATTTTCCCTGATGGCCGTGGTAAGGTTTTCCGTTTTGTTCCAGGTTTTGCTTTTGATTGCCTATAACCTGGGTATGTTGCGGTTGATGCGCCAATTTTAACGCATCAACACCATTTTCCCGAATCCGTGTTTGAAATAGGATTCCAGCTTGTCTCCGTCGAATAATTCAAAGTCGGTTCCATCGGCTTTTTTGGCGACCACCCGGTAGAGATACACGCCGTTGGCTAATTGGTCGCCAAACTGGTCGTGGCCATCCCAACAGAAAGTGCTTTGGTGTGTACCCACCATTAAAGGGCCGAATTCTGCTCCGGTAATTTCCCGCACCACTTTTCCGCTCACCGTCATGATTTGAATTTTAAACTGTGCGGGCATTTCCGATCCGGTCAAGGTATAGACAAAACAGGTAGAGGTGGAAAAAGGATTGGGATAATTCAACAAACGCGATATGGATGATTTTGTAAACACGCGGAAACGGATGGTATATTCCAGTTTGCCTGCGGTATTTCCGCTGGCATCGCGGCCATTTACCATCAGGCGGTAGTTGCCGTCGCGGGTAAAAGTCGGGTTCCATTCCAGCCGGGCCTGGTTCTTTTTGTCGATTTTGGCCGGATCTGCGGGAAAAAAATGGACCATCGGGTCATTCCATGCGATGGCGCGTTGTATTCCACCCGGTTCTTCGAGGCTCAGGGTAAACGTATTCGTATCCTTAAGCGCCAAAAAGCGGTTGTCGTCTTTTAAGGTCATGACAATCAAAGGTTTGGGGGCCACTATGTCATTGTCAAGAATGTGCATGCCATCGAAGCTGACATCTAAAATGGGGTTTCGGTCGTCGGTTTTCACATAAAATCGACGAGACAAAATGTTATTAAAATGAAACAATTCAGCCTGGTCTTCATTGGGGTTTGCCTCTACCACCAGGCGGTAATCGCCGTTCATGCCCCGGGAGCTCAAAAAAACGGGAATGAGCCGCTGCCCGAATCGGGAAATTGTCCCGACGCGTAAAAACTGTTGCGCAAACACACCTTTGCTCCCTTCCACCCGCAAGCGCACAAGCAAGCTATCCATCGGCAAATTCGACACATTTTCAAAGGGAATCATGGCACGCAGCGTATCGCCTTCCAGCAGGGTATCGGCATGCCAGGTATAACTTGTGCCCGATTGCAACACACCTTCCGGATAACCATCGTACAATACACGCCAATAATGTAAGGGCGTAGGCGTTCGCCCCGCAGTGTCAACCGTTTCGTAGATTAATTGCAAATAAGGATATTCCTGCGCTGAAACCGGACTCAGATCGAGCGCAGATGGCGTGTTGAGTTGATACAAAAGCGTATCCATGCCATTTGTTCGCAATCCTTTTACCAGCACATGGGTTTCATCACCTGGCTTATCGGCTTCATTGATTGCCCAATGGAATGATTTCCAATGCTTTGCAGGGCCAATTGGATTGGAAGTCAGACTCCCGAGTGGCCAATTGACCGGGAAAAGGCGTCGAATTTCGAGGATGGAATCCTTGTTTGTAACAAAAGTGTCACGTGCCGGAAATTCCGGATGTCCATTCTGAAATAAAAATCCATAGGCATATGGGGTTGCAGGTGCGAGGGCGAGTTTGCGTACATCCTGCGCACCCACATTTTCGAGCACCTGAAACAGATTTTTACCATAAGAAACCGAGTCCATGGCCCACAATTTGGGCGCGTAGGCAGTGGCGTCGTTGATGGGATACACCGATACCATGGCAACAATGGCATTGGGCGCCAGTTCGCTTTCCAAAAAATGCATTAAAGCGATTCGAGCCAGCGAATCTTTTATATTAAATTCATAAAACGCAGTAGATGTGCCTGTTACCGCTGAGTAAGGGTGATTCGCATCGGTTGGAATGATTTTACCCGTAACCGGGTCGAATTGGGCAAGCACCATTCCCCGGTCGACGCCAAAATTGTTTCCCCACTGAAAAGTGGTTTTCGGGCCCCAGTTATAGGCGTCAATAATGGTGGGAATAATTGGTTCTTTTATGCGGTATCCAATCCGAAGATAGGCATACGCCGATCCGCTGAGAAACTGCCATTTCCCACTGCTTGAATCAATTTTTAGTCCAAATTGTTCATCTTGCCGGTACTGATGCCGATGAGACTGGCTCCAACCCGGAGGACTTTTGCTCAAATGGGTAAATGAATAGGTTTTCCACACAAATGCGCCATTTACGAGCGAATCCTTTGTTACCCTCCAGAAATATACCGTGCTGTCGGATTTCAACACCTGTGGCGACCAGTTGAAATTGCCATTTTTCTGATTAAACAATTTTTGCTGTAAAAATGGACTGTTAAAATACCGGGTGGTATCAAACTCCATGCGATAACGCAGCATTTTGTCAGACTCCGACAGCGCTGTGGCTTGTAAAACCACCTGACTGGTATCTAAAATGCCAAAATCGGGTGGATAAATCGCCTGAATGTCGTTGGCAAAGGCATATAACTCGATTCCTTTTTGTCCGAGCGCATCCACAAGCGTATTGTTTTGTTCGGCTGAAAAGGGAGTTTCTTCAATCTGTTGGGCGGGATCTAATTCTGCCAGCAATCTCCCAAATCCCTGCGACAATCCGGTGGTAGGAAGCGCAATTTTAACTTTTTTTCGGAAAGCAGGCGCTTGCAATGAATCCGTTTTGAGATGATAGATGCTGTCTTTTGAATCCTGAAAGTCGAATTGGATGCCCAGGTTGTGTGCAACATTCTTGCCCAAATTTACCACATCCAAATCAACCTGAAACTTACCCTGATCAATACTGACCGGGCTGGGATTGATGTGTACACTGCCCGGATCGATCCAGTAATCGGGAGTTTGAGCCGTATGCAAATGGATTGCAGGGTCGCCCATGAGTTGCATTTGGTGCAAAACCGCTTCCAAACTCTCAAAATTATTGTCGGGATAAGAAGCGATGGTACTGGCAATGATTTCTCCAAGCGATTTTCCATACTCCGCTCCACCCATATGTTCGTAAAAACGTTTGGCATATTGGTACAAGCCATCGTCATAACTGTAATAGGTACTGCCCATAAAAGCAACTACCCCCTTGTTTTTGATCAGCAAAAATTGCTCCCCTACGCCCTTGCTTGGGTTGTTGCATTGGCCAATATTGCAACCCAGCATAAAAAACAGCGGATACCTACCTTTATTTTGGTAATTCGCTGGCAAACCAATGTCATAATCAACCACCTGTGCCGAGGTATGCCCAAAATACATCCAGGTCGAAACTCCCGAATTGATGGAACTTGCAATTTGCTCAAAGGGCGGTAATTGCACCGGATCGTTGGAACTTTTGTATAAGGTGGTGACCTCGGCGCCTATGGCATTGTTTTGAATCTCCTGCCCCATGGCTTCCACATAACTGGCAATGCTGGCTTGCTCGGGTGAATTTCCACCGGAAATATGTAAAAATCGCTTGTGCCAGCCTTTGGCGTCCAATGTCTGGTTTGGGTCGGCCAGCGACTGCTCGTGTTGTTGCACTTTTTCGAGATAATCGGCTATTTCATAAGGTTTTACCACGGGCAAGCGACCAATGGTAAACAAGGGCTTTTCAATGCGGTTGCCGGTAAGTACATACAATTCGTCGGCGCCGCTTACACCGTAATCGGGTACAAAAAACAAGGAGTCGCGCAGAAAACTCTGTTGGGCTGACGAACGGAAAGCCGGGTGATCAAGGCCTTTTCCGATTAAAAGTTCATGTTTGGGATTTGACCAATATTTTTTGATAAAATGGTTGAAATTTTTAATCGCCAGTGGATGAAAACGCACCCCATAGGCAAATTGCTCATACAAGCTTTCCACCTCGACAAGGGAGGTTTTATAATTTCCGCCCGCTGCGCTTGCCCGATAATCGGCATACGCTTTTACGGGATTTGTACCGCCATTTAAGGGATCGGAAAATAATTTTTGGGCCGAAATCAGAATAAAATCGGCATTTTCCTGTT
>JAGWYI010000379.1 GCA_018969455.1 Bacteroidota bacterium
GGTAAATCAATAAAACAGCTTGTGTAAGGCATTCCCGAACAACAAATTCAGCACCTCCACCAGAATCAATCCAATGATGATCAATTCCAATTGACGGTTTTCACGGTGCAGGTACAATTCGCGGAAAACAGTCAGATTGTCTTCCACCACCTTAAAAGTATATTCAATTTCGCGAAAACGGGTTTGCAGTTCAAAGGTACGCGCCAGTCCGCGGTACAACTTGTCCAAATATTCGTCTTCCCAGGTAAGATCGGGCGTGTCGAAGATAAACAGATTTTCCACGATCCGGTTTTTGTTGTTGAGCGCCCGGCCGATGAATTTGAGCATGTTTTTGCGGGTGATGCGGATGGCGCCGTTTTGCTCCAGTTCTTCTGTAAAACCGTTGATTTCACTCAGAAGATTGTTGGCGCGCTGGGAGTAAAAATCGAGCGAAACCGTGTGCGCCAGGGCGAGCATGATGATGCGTGCGCCCTTTTCATCCAAATAAGGCACTGTAATTTGGTCAAAGCCAAACTGAATGGAACTGCCTTCCCGGATTTCGATTTCAAAATCGTCGCGCAGTTTTTCCTGAAGCGGCTTCTTTACAAACTGTTGTACAAACAACAAATTTTTGCTTAAATCGACATCCGGCATGTTGGCAAACACCACGGCGCCGTAGTCGAAAGCATAGAAATACTGGTCTGCATCTACCTGGTAGAACAGTTCATTCGGATTTTCCTGCAAAAGTTGCCCTGCATAATTGGTTTTCAGGGCTTTCAAATCCAGTTGTTCGGCGATGTAAAAAGCAGTAATTTTCATATATAACCGGATTGGTCTGGTCTTTGAAACGTAAAAAAAGGGGTGGCTAAATTTAAAGCCGCTGCCAATGGTGGTAAATAAACAACAAAGCAGCTACATTTGCTCAATTGAAAAAATCCAAATTTTGATCGCAACGCAAATCGTCGATATCGCCATCAGTGCCGTTTTGGGCTTGATTATGTTTGGGGTAGGCCTGTCTTTGACGCTTGCTGATTTTGGTCGGATTATTCGGTATCCGCGGGCCTTTTTCACAGCGCTCACGGTTCAGATGCTGGGACTTCCCCTGATTGCCTTTGCAATCCAGACCTTTTTATCGACCTTGCCGCCAGAACTCAAAATTGGATTCATCATTTTGGCTGCAAGTCCGGGTGGTGCTACTTCGGGTCTTTTAGCCTACATCTGGCGTGCAAATGTAGCGCTTTCTCTGTCGATAACCTCGGTTAACAGCTTTTTAACCCTGCTTTCCATTCCTTTTGTCACCAATTTGGGTTTGAAATTTTTCCTGGGCCGCACCACCGAATTGCATTTACCGGTATTTGATACCATGAGCCACATTTTCGGGATTGCCATTTTACCGGCTTTGCTCGGTGTTTTTGTGCGTGGAAAATTTCCGGCCTGGGCCGAATCCATCAGCAGGCCTGCCAAATACGGCATGCTGCTGTTGTTGGCCATTGTGTTTATCATCAAAATATCGGTTGGTGAAACCCATGGCGGCGCCGGTCTGAACTGGCATGAGTTTATCCAAATTACCCCGTATGCGCTCCTGCAAAATGCAGCCTGTCTTTTTACGGGCTATTTCGTCATGCAACTGATGGGCCTCGATCATGCTTCCCGGCTCACGGCTGCCATGGAAAGCGGGGTACAAAACACCACCCTCGCCTTTTTAATCGCCAGCACCCTCTTACACAACCAGGAAATGATCAAACCAGCCCTGGTGTATTCCCTGTACTCCTTCTGGACAGCCTGTCTGTTTGCCTTTTTGGCAAATATTGTTTTCAAAAGCAAATATCCCTAGAAACTGTTTTAAAACCTCCGGGATAGATGAAAGGTAAAGATTTTGGCGCCAGGCAAGGTTTATTTTTGAGGGAATAGCCATGTCCTATTGCCGAAAAAATAAATGCAGCATGGCGTTAAAAGATTTGCCTTTCAGCATTTCGGAGATTTTAAAACAGTTTCTTAGGCCCGTACAGCCACCAAAATCCACATTTGTCTTCCAGTGGCAACCCGGTGTGATACAGGCCTGTTGCCTGAAGTCTACCTTTGCGTGTTGGCTTTAAATGCCGCTTGCATTTTTCAACCTTTTATTTGCGTCTATCTTTCTTTTTAAATGAAAAATTTGTTTTTTGCCCTGTTTATCCCGGCATTGTTCGGGTGCCTTTGCACACCGCTTCTTGCGCAGGATTACAACATTGCCCTGCGTTCCACCCTCGACATCCCCGGGCAAACCCTTGCCAATATATGCGGATATGCACAAAACGGCCGCGAGTATGCCCTGCTGGGCGCCTCCAAAGGCCTCATTATCGTGGATGTAACAGATCCCGAGCACCCTGTGAACCTGCAGCAAATCCCGGGCCCCAACAACCTCTGGAAAGAAATCAAAGTATTCCAACATTATGCTTATGTGACTTCTGAAGGCGGCCAGGGGGTTCAAATCGTAGATCTGAGCTCTTTGCCTACTCCAACCACCGTTTACCATTCTTACAAAGGCGATGGCGCCATCTCCGGAACCTTAAACACCATACACGCCCTCCACATCGATGTGAAAAAAGGATTCCTTTACCTATATGGAAGTAATTTATTCGGTGGAGGCGCTGTTATTTGTGATCTGAATCAAGATCCCTACAACCCAGTATATGCAGGCAAATACGACTCCAACGGGTACATCCACGATGGCTATGTCGATAACGATACCCTATTTGCGGCCCACATCAACGCCGGATTCCTCTCTGTCGTGAATATGGCCGACAAACAAAACCCCGAAGTGTTCAGTACCATTCAAACACCCGGCAAGTTTACACACAACGCCTGGATTCTCGACGACCACAAAACCATCCTGACCACCGATGAAGAGTATCCCTCTTTTGTTACCTCCTACGATATAACCGACCCCAGCGACTTGGTAGAACTCGACCGATCATCTACCGATGACGGAAATAATGCCATCGCACATAATACACATGTCCGTGAAAATTATGCCATCAACTCTTATTACATCGATGGCGTTAATATTGTGGACGCACACCGACCAGATAATCTTGTTGAAGTTGGTCGATACGATACATGGGCCAGCAGCGGCAAGTTTGACGGTTGCTGGGGCGTCTATCCGTTTCTTCCTTCCGGAAACCTGATTGTTTCCAATATTCCAAATACTGGCGGCGGAACAGGTCGCCTGTTTGTACTTACGCCAACTTACCTGAGAGGCTGCTATATTGAAGGTCAAATCCTGAATGGCTGTAACGGACAACCGCTTTTTGAT
The DNA here is from genome assembly GCA_018969455.1 of Bacteroidota bacterium. Classification (GTDB taxonomy): domain Bacteria; phylum Bacteroidota; class Bacteroidia; order Chitinophagales; family Saprospiraceae; genus M3007. Next base: position 3,275 of record JAGWYI010000379.1, read on the forward strand.
GCAGAAGTACGCATTGTCGGGGCTCCCAATAACACCACAGTACACTCAAAACCCAATGGCGTGGTAAAAACTGGCGTTGGAACCCCCGGAATCTATACAGTTACGGTAAGTAAACCTGGCTATTTAACCCAAACCTTTTCCTTCGATTTTCAACGCGCGGTGGTAATTCCACTTAATGTAACCCTTTTGGTCGATCAGGCTGTTACCGTACCCGGTAAGGTTAAAAATGCACTCAACCAAGCACCTTTGGCCAACACAACCTTTCATTTGCAAGGAAATGGCCAAACTTTTGAAGTGCAATCTGATGCCCAGGGCGCTTTCCAACTCCTTTGCATCACGCCGGGAAAATATAAAATTGGCGCCTGGGGATTCTTAAACGATTCCATCGATGTATCCGCCAATACCCCAATCGATCTTCAACTTACCCCAGGTTATTATGATGACTTCGAACTGGATCTGGGATGGACGCACGATGCAACCGCTATTTCAGGCTTCTGGGAATGGTGCGTTCCAATTGGTACTTTCTCTGGAAACCAAACCATCAACCCTGATACCGATGCACCGGAAGACAACAACTCCAATTGTTATGTAACCGGTAACGGCGGAGGAAATGCAGGCTCAAACGATGTGGATAATGGGGAAGTAGTGCTTACAACGCCAAATATCAAACTCGGCGGATTCCAAACCGCTGTTTTGTCGTTCGATTATTGGTTTGTAAATTCCGGTGGCCAGGGAACGCCACCCAATGATAATTTTACCGTAAAAGCAAGCAACGGACAACAATCTGTCACCGTTTTCTCCACCAACCAGTCTAACAGCGCTTGGTTGCACTCCGGCGACATTCTCCTCAACAATTTTATTACGCTTAATAACTCGGTCAAAATTCAATTCATAGCAGCCGATGTAAACCCCGGACATTTGGTTGAAGCAGGTGTGGATGTATTTAAGGTTTCTGGTTTCAGCACAAGTGCGCCAACCGTAATTAACTCGGAATTTTCGTTGATGGCTGCTCCTAATCCCTCTGCCCATAACTTCCTCATTCAGTTTTATGCCGCGCAGGCAGGCCTAACCTTGCTGGAAGTGCGCAATTTGCTCGGTCAACCAGTATGGCAACAACAGGTTTCCGAATCAGGTTCGGTCCAATGCGGAGATAACTGGCCCAAAGGCATTTATTTTATAACCCTTCGTAACGAACGCGGTCAAAGTCAGGTGTTAAAATTGGAAAAATTGTAGGCTGACAAGAAAAAAAGCCCCCAAAAATTTGACAATCAACA
>JAGWYI010000380.1 GCA_018969455.1 Bacteroidota bacterium
AATTTGTAACAAAAGTACAAAAAAAGATTTAATTGGAGGGGAAAAGCCGCTAAATTTACCTGATCCACCATGGCTTTCACGATTTCGAGGGTTTCCCTGTCTCTTCCATAAATTCTTGACCCAATCGGTATACCGAATGGCGCGTCCGGTATACCGATTGGCGCATCCGGTACACCGAATGGCGCATCCGGTACACCGAATGGCGCATCCGGTACACCGAATGGCGCGTCCGGTATACCGAATGGCGCGTCCGGTACACCGAATGGCGCATCCGGTACACCGAATGGCGCGTCCGGTACACCGAATGGCGCGTCCGGTATACCGAATGGCGCATCCGGTATACCGAATTTGGAACGAACCCTTCTTCCAAAACGGGACCTTTTGGAAGGCGTTCGGCTGGCGCTGGCGTCGCAAAAGGCCCCTGGTGGTCTTGTTTTTCCGGTTCTGCGTCTGGAATTCAAAAAAAATGAGGGTTTTCAGATGGCCGTATTTCGGAAAACTCCGTCAAAAATGTACATAAAAAAGTTGGGGATTTTTAGTTAAAATCGAGGAAAAACAGGCAAAAACCGACCGTTTTTGTCTGAGGGGCGGGTTCATGGCGGCCCATTTTTCTGGAAAACTCGACGAAAATTGTACATTTTTTTTAGCGGGCCGCGCACGCACATTTGCAACATCCGCGGCGCCGAAGACCGCTGGGTTTATTTTTCACACTTTAACTTTTTTCATCCATGAAAGCAAACATTAAAAAAAGCGCATTTCAAATCCTGCCCCAGGCAGATCTTGCCACTTTTGCACAAAATGTAATCAACCGCATGACGGAGCAACCCGAATATGCTGCCTTTTTGCCTAAGGTGCAGGCGCTGCAAACCCAGACAAATGCCTTTGTAACGGCTTTGGCGCAAAGTGCGCAAGGCGGGGCGGACCGGGTTGTTGCCAAAAAGGAAGCGATGGCCGCGGTCATGCAAAGCCTGAACGAACTGGCCGACGACCTCAACTACCATGCAACGGGTCAGGCGAGCTGGGTGGTCAACGCCGGATTTTCGGCTAAAGAAAGCCGCAGCAACCGGGTTAAGCGAAACCTTTTGCCGCCCGTGAGCCTGCGCGCGGTGCCGCAACAGGTATCGGGCGAACTGGAACTCCGCTATGTGCTGCCCGAACCGCGGCTGGTGCGCATCACGGGCCTGGAGTATTCGCTGGACAATGGTGTCAGCTGGCAAAACGGCACCTACAGCTCGGGCCAGGTGATGCGGGTGCAGGGCTTGCCATCCGGCAAATGGGTGGTGTTCCGCCTGCGCTCCATCGGTTCCCAACAACGCCAAAGCGGCTGGTCGGAGCCTTTGGAAATGTTTTTGGTGTAGTACTAAAACAAAGGTCCCGAAGCCAAGCCGGTTTCGGGACCATATAACCCTGAAACCCTTTCAGGGCTAAATGGTGAGGGGTAATGTATCCTATTCAGCTAAAACTCAAAACCAGGGCATTCATTCCAGATCCCCGATTGGAAATCCAATCGGAAATCGGAAATCGAATAAATCGGAAATCAAATAAATCCCCTAAACCTCAACCGGGGTATTTTTGATGATTTCCGCCGCTTCCACGGGGCTAATATCCCCCAATGCACAAGCCTTTTCGATCAACCATTCGCGCTCGGAGATAAAGCGTTTTTCCGAGATGCGTTGGAGCAATTTGATGCCTCGGTCGCGGTCGCCTTGTCTGGAATTGAGCAATTGGCTCAGGATGCTGGTAAAATTGGCATTAAAAGCCACGGTATCGGGCGGCAGATTTTTTTGGGGCAGGCGCAAAACAAAAATCCGGAAGGTTTCGATTTTAAAACCTGTCAGGTTCGATTTTAGTTCGTAGTAGGCTTTGAGTTCCAGGCGTCGGGCGATGAGGGTAAATTTCACTTCCGGCATGCTCAGGGGCAATTGTTCGGTTGCGCGTTCATAATCTTGCATGGCAAAATAGTAATTGGAGCGGCAGAGGCGGTAATAGGCTCGATCCGGGCTTTCGCCCAGCATGACATCTTTATAGTTTTCCAAAAAATGGTAAGCCCAGGCGGTTTCTTTTACCTGCAGGGCCATGGTAACGGCGTTGACGAAAGCGCTGGAGGTGATTTTGCCTTTGTAAAAGATATGTCCGAGTTCCACATTTGTTTTCAAGAGTCGAAACATGGTGTATGTAAATTGGGCATGTCCGTTATTAATCAAAATAATACATATATTTCTTAAATAGGTGTAGAAGGATTGCAGGGTATGTTCGTCGAACAAGCTTTCATTTTCCTTCAAGTAATTGAGGATAAAGTTAAATTCTTCTACTTTGATATCGGTTTTATACAATAATTTAAGGATGTATTGATATACGAAGAGGAGTGCCGGTTTTTCGATGGTTTTTTGTTGGAAAGCATCCGACAAAAGGGTTTCCAGGAAGGGCGGGGGCGAAAGCTTGACCAGTTTTTGCTGCAATAAATAGCGGTTGAGGAAGTCGTGCAGGTTAATTTGGTGGTAATCTTCGAACGACTGGATGATGCCGGGGAGGTCGAGGTCGCTGCGTTGGTTGTTGTTCAGGCTGTTCCAGTCGAGTTTTTCGTATTGAAATTGATAAAATTCGAATACTGCTTTGAGGGATTGTTTTTGGTTTTCTTTCATATAGGCTTCGAGTTGTTTGAAGCCTTGTTGGTATCGGGCCACCATGCCTTTGGCTTTATATACTTGCAGGATATCGAGCAGTTGGTGGAATTCATTTTCGGGTTGGAGGTAATGTTGGTGGAGTTGGAAGCTGCGCAGGCCTTTTGAGAGGTTCACCATGATTTTATCGATTTTGCGTTCCACGAAGGCTTTTTGGGGGAACATTTGGGCAAAAACGGCTTCTTTTTGCAGGCCTTCATGCTGGAGGTTGGGATAATAATCGATGATGATTTCCAGGAGTTGGAGTGCTTCATTCCGTTCGAAAGCCTGGTCGCGCATCAACCAGGTAAAGTACTCCTGAAAGGAGCAGAGTTGATCTTTGGAAAAGGTTTGCAGGATCTCTAACAAATTAGAGTTAATCATAATGCCAAAAGTTGGTGGAAAACTTCCCGAAAAATGTACTACTTTTTTTTGGGGGCCCACAATAATATTGCGGCAAATTGAAACAAACAACAACACTTTTAAAATTGCACACCCATGCGACACATTTTATTTTCCTTGATGTTGGCAATTGTCACGATTTGCCAGGCCCGTCCTCATTTGACCACACCCCCTTGTAACTGTGATCTTCCGGCGCCCAAAAACCTGCAAGCCCTGGAAGTGGGCACCACTTATGCGACCCTGCGTTGGGATGCGGTTGCGGGCGCGGTTGGGTATCAGTTAAGTTTACTGGATTCGGAGGGAAACCTGATCCATACGGAATTGACGACTGCAACCACCGTATTTGAGGAAGATTTGGAACCGGCGTTGACGTACGAATATCGGGTTGCGGCGGTTTGTTTGGGCGGCGGGGTAAGTCCTTTGTATAGTATTGTACCTTTAAAGCCCTTGATCGTAGATTTGGTGATAAGTTTAGAAAAACCGAAAGGTATAGGGCAAGTTATTTGTCAAAAAGATATCTTACCCAATGCTAGTTGCAGCTTTGAAATCCCTGTTAACCAAAACGTAATAGGAGAAGTAAAGCGATTATCAACGGGTGAATCGGTATTTTTTAAGGTTAAATTTGACCTGATCAATAACTTTTTACCGCACTTAACTTTAAGCAAAGTGTCAGAGGAGTATTGTCCTGGAAAGTCTTTTTACAAACCAAGAATTTATTCTAATAATAATAAACTTGAAGATAATAATATATTATTTTCATATGTATCGATTTTAAATAATATAAAACTCTGCTATATTAATTTCGAACAACCCTTCTACGGAATAAATAGTTTTAATGTAATCATTAGTCAACCATTGTATGAAGACCTACAATTTAAATTATATCAATCCTCTAATAATTTAAATGATGGACCAAATTCAGTTGAATCTAAAATTTTTGATAAAGAACGGAAAGTGACTTCTTTTTTTCCTAACCCAACATCTGGTCAAATAAGAATCAATTGTAATTCCACAGAAATGTCTGAAAAAACGGCAATCATTTATAGTATAGATGGCGTGAATATGGCAGATTTCATTTTAAGTCCAGGTCAAAACTGGTTAAATATTGGTTCATTAAAACCTGGTGTTTATTTTTGTAGAATTGAAGGACTGGATAACTATGAACCAATTAAAATTATTAAAATGGAATAAATATACAATGATAAACTCCAATAACCACTAAAATAACTTAACTAATTAAGACAAAATGCATAATTCGGGTGTAGTTCCCATTTGATGTACATTTAGGCAGCAATTTTATCATACTGTTTCCAAAGTTGTTCCCATCTGCTATGCGTACAGATTAGTCCTCGAAGCAAAATTATTTTCTCCACTGCAGGCATATTCCATTTCATTCCCGATTGATTGAGCCTTTGTTTGACCACAACCTTACAGGCGGCTTCAGTAACGCCCGAACCGATTGGGTACCCTTGTTTTTGGTACTGAG
>JAGWYI010000381.1 GCA_018969455.1 Bacteroidota bacterium
AAAAAATCATTGCCCCCGATGGCGAACGCATCCTGGTCCATACCTCCAATTTCCGGCGCGTAAAAAGGGTGGAAGATGTGATTCTGATTTTTCAGAAAGTGCAGGCGCACCTGCCCTCCAAACTGCTGATGATCGGCGACGGACCCGAACGCCAAAACGCCGAACGCCTTTGCCGGGACCTGGGATTGGGCAGTGAAGTGCGGTTTTTGGGCAAACAAGACGCCATTGAAGAATTGATGTCGATTTGCGACCTGTTTTTGATGCCTTCCGAAAGCGAAAGTTTTGGTCTCGCCGCACTCGAAGCCATGGCTTGCGAAGTTCCGGTGGTATCCTCCAACGGCGGCGGCTTGCCGGAAGTGAACATCCACGGCGTTACCGGATACATGAGTCAGGTGGGCGATGTAGCCGATATGGCGCATCATGCGATCCAATTGTTGAGCGACGATGCCTTGTTGGCCCAATTTCGGGCCAATGCCCTGGCACAAGCCCGTCGATTCGACCTCGACAACATTTTGCCCCACTATGAGGCATATTATCAGGAGGTTCTGGAAAAAAGCATCATCAAGATCGAGTAGCGCCGCTTACCTTTGCGCCCGCAAAACCACCCTTTTTTGGCTTATGAAGATTCGAATTGGTACCCGTGGCAGCAAACTGGCCCTCTGGCAGGCGCATTTTACCCAGGCAAAATTGGCCGAAATCGGGGTGGAAACGGAATTGGTCATCCTGAAAACCCAGGGCGACCTCATCCAGCACCTGGGTTTTGATAAAATGGAAGGGAAAGGCTTTTTTACCAAAGAAATTGAAGAAGCCCTGCTGCGCGGCGACATCGATCTGGCGGTGCATTCCATGAAAGACCTGCCCACCCAGGCGCCGGAAGGCCTGGTGATCACAGCCGTCTCCTACCGCGAAAACCCGGCCGACCTCCTGCTCATCCGCCCGGAGGCCGTAGATGCAGGCAAAATATTCAAATTAAAAGAAAACGCCATCGTGGGCACTTCCGCCGCCCGGCGCAAGGCGCAAATGCTCGATTTCAGGCCGGATGTGCAAATGAAAGACATTCGGGGAAATGTGCCCACCCGCGTGGAAAAGCTGCGTGAAGGCCAGTTTGACGCCATTTTCCTGGCCGCTGCTGGCGTCAACCGCCTGGAAATGGACCTTTCCGACCTGGAAATGGTAAGCCTGCATCCATTCGAGTTCGTGCCCGCGCCCGCGCAAGGCGTGCTCGCATGGCAAACCAACCGCGACGATGTGGCGGTGCGCACCATTTTGAAAAAAATACACCATTCCGAAGTGGCCGCCGTGACCAATGTGGAGCGCCGGGTACTGCAACTGCTTGATGGCGGCTGCCAATTGCCCCTGGGTGTGCATTGCGTACGCGACGAACAAGGCTACTACCACGCCCACGCCGCTTGTTTGCTGGACGGACGCATGCGCCGCGCCCGGTATTCGGCGAGCACCAATGCGGGCATCGCCGAATACCTGGTAGAACAACTCCGTTCTGCCTGATCTTACAAGGAATCGGGGTAGATACCCGCATCGCGCATGCCCAACAAGGCCTGCTGGACGGTCTCTTTGTCGTCGGGGTACGTCACACCATACCATTGGCTGTCGCTGGTCATCACCGTGCAGCGCACATCACCCGCCACAATCAGGTTGTTTACCACCTTGGGAATGTAGAACTCGGCCCGCGGGTTGCCCCTGTTTTCCTGCACAAAAACGCGGAATTGCGCATCCAGTGCCTCAAAAATGCCGGGATGGAAACCCCAAAAATTCATGGAAACCGCTGTGCTGTCGGCCAATGGGTGTTTTTCCCCCTGCTCGTCGAGATAGGCAATTCCGGTGTCGAAACGTTCTATTTTGGTGCGTTCGGTTACGTCGGTGAGCAAATTTTCCCCATCCACCACACAGACTCCGCGGGAAACGGCGCCATTTTCCGACAACGTATTGCTCAACGCATAAGCCACCATGGCATAATGGTCGGGCGCGCATTGCGTGCGCAGGAAATCGCCCATCAGTTGAAAAGCCGAGTGGCCGTAAAAATCGTCGGCATTGATGGCCACAAAGGGCGTTTCCACCACTTCCCGGGCCGCCAGAATGGCATGCCCGGTACCCCAGGGCTTTTCGCGCGGAACGGCTTCGCCCAGCCATTCGAGCGCCGTATCCATTTCCTGAAATGCGTAGGCCACTTCTATTTTTTCGGCCACCTTATCGCCCACCTTCTCCCGAAACGCCGCTTCGATGTCTTTGCGGATCACAAAAACAACTTTGCCAAAATCCGCCCGGAGCGCGTCAAATACCGAATACTCCAGAATGGCCGACCCGCCGGGGCCCATCCCGTCTACCTGTTTCAGGCCGCCGTAACGGGACCCGATGCCTGCTGCCAATATTACCAGCGTTGGTTTCATATGAAAGATTGTTTTGAATTCGAATAAAAACACAGATTTTTTGGGAAAGAACCGCTCCTTTGACAGGAGTTTATACATTTGCTGGAACTTATTGTTTTTTTCAAAAAGCCGGCAAAAAACCGACAAGCGCAAAAATCGGAAAGCCTGCGGGATTCCACAGCTTTTCTGCATAAATTACAACTGTTAACAAACCATGAACACACCACATACCCCCACTGCAAGCGTCAAATACCAAATTGTCATCATCGGCGCGCTGTTTTTTATTTTTGGTTTTGTGACCTGGCTCAACGGGTCCTTGATCCCTTTTCTCAAACTCGCCTGCCAACTCAACACCTTGCAGGCCCTGTTTGTCACTTTTGCTTTTTACATCAGTTATTTTTTCCTGGCACTGCCCTCCTCCGAAATACTAAAACGGGTGGGCTTCAAAAACGGCATGGCCTTGGGTTTGCTGGTGATGTCGCTGGGTTGTTTGGTCTTTATACCCGCCGCCCATGAGCGCAGTTTTGGCCTGTTCTTGATGGGCCTTTTTGTGCAGGGCATGGGCCTGGCATTGCTGCAAACCGCGTCCAACCCCTACATCAGCATCCTGGGCCCCATCGAGAGCGCCGCGCAACGCATCAGCATCATGGGGATATGCAACAAAGTGGCCGGCATCCTGAGCCCCATCATCCTGAGCAGCATTGTATTGAAGGGCGCTACAGCCATCGAACAACAGGTTGCCGGCATCACTGATCCCCGGGAACTGGACCGCCTGCTCGACGAACTGGCCACCCGCGTGATCGGGCCTTATGTCGTGATGGCGTTGGTGCTGGCCTTTTTGGCCTTTATGATTCGCCGTTCGGCCCTGCCGGAAGTGGACCTGGACGCCGAAAGCAATCAGGAACTGGAAATTACCGGGCATCGTACCAGCGTATTTCAATTTTCCAACCTCGTTTTGGGCGTTTTGGCCATCTTTCTGTACGTGGGCGTGGAGGTCATGGCGGGCGATGGCATCGGCATTTATGGCAAATCCCTGGGTTTTGTGCTCGATCAAACCAAGTATTTTACCTCCTTTACCCTCACCGCCATGCTGGCCGGGTATGTTTTGAGCATCATTTTAATTCCAAAATACATCACCCAACAAGCCATGTTGCGCGTTTCGGCCATCGCCGGAGTTGCGCTTACCATCCTGGTGTATTTTAACACCGGGACGACGGCGGTAACTTGCATTGCCTTGTTGGGTTTGGCCAATGCCGTGATGTGGCCCGCCATTTTTCCATTGGCCATCCGCGGATTGGGTCGCTTTACGCAAACCGGCTCGGCCCTGTTGATCATGGGCATCGCAGGCGGCGCCGTAATGCCCCAGATTTACGGATTGCTCGACCGGGACCTGGGTTACCAACTGGCCTTTTTGTTGGTGATGATTCCGGGGTATTTGTACATTTTGTATTATGCCTGGCGGTTTCGGTAGGAAAAAGGAGGTATATTGTCAAACCAAACGCTCAAAAAATGAGTTTAACTTAGAAAAGGCTATGGCACTACAAACCATCACATTGGATTTTCCTTCAGACATTTTGCTCACCATAAATGAGTCTGAGAAGGAATTGAAAAAACGAATCAAGCAATCTCTTGCTATTCAATTGTTTACCCAGCAAAAAGTCACGCTCGGCAAGGCAGCTCAGATAGCGGAGTTGTCTCGATTGGAATTTGAAACCTTGTTATCGGAAAACAACATCCCCATTTCTGCTTTGGATTTGGCAGATGTACTTCAGGATATTCAAAAATTGAAATAAATGAGGAAAGGTATTGTAGTATCGGATTCTGGTCCAATTTTTTCTTTAGCAATTTTAGATAAATTAAATTTATTAGTTGAATTATTTGAGGAAATATACATTCCAAATGCCGTTTGGATAGAAATAACCAGAGTCCAATCGACTGAATATTATCCTAAAATTATTGATTTTTTTAAGGATAAAATTAAGGAAATTTCAGGATTTAATGATCTAATATTTGTCATGGATTACGGTGAATCAGAATCAGTAATACTTTATAAAAATATCAATGCAAGTTTTCTATTAATTGATGATAAAAAGGCAAGATCCATCGCAGAGAATTTTGACATACAATGCATTGGAACAATCGGAATTCTTTCAACATCT
>JAGWYI010000382.1 GCA_018969455.1 Bacteroidota bacterium
ATTGGCTTTAGGCATTGCTCTCCTTCTGGAGTGGTTAAATCCCGCTCTGTAATCTTGTTTTGCTAAATCTTTTTGATGCATTTGGTCTGGTTATTCAACCAGTCATTTGTAATTCGCTGTCGTGCGCGATTGTTTCAGTGTAACTACTGGGACACGTTGCTTTATTATCAAAATTTAATTTTGATTATGTTAAAGCGTGTGCAAAGGCACAGGCATGGCGGAGCTATTGATTGAATATAATTTTTCATGAAAATAAACTTAAACATGCCATCTTCTTACACTTCTGTTTTGCAGCGATGCAATGCGATTTCAACTGTTGTGTTGGCACAAACGTTAAAATACAAGCCGTTTTATACAGCGATGCTTGTTGTTTTGGCATTTGGCTTATCTTCAGGGCAATTAATTTTTGGCGCGAGCGATGCTGCGCCGAATGCAATTGTAGCGCCTGGCGATTTCAATTCCAGCATTACTTCCAATGTTTCCTCCGTTACGGCTGGAAATTCGGTGTTGTACACCATCAACTACTCCACTGGTGCAGTGGCTTCCAACATCATTGGAGCCAAAATTCGGGTATTTATCCCGGTTCCTGTTTTGAGCGGCGCCAATGTTTCATTTACAGGAACTACCGATGTGGTTTCAACATCACTCAACCCTACAGTAGGCGGGTTCAATTTTGACATTATATTCATTACGCCATTACCCGCAGGAAGCCAGGGTATGCTTGAATTGACAGTTGTGTACCCTCCAGGAACGATATGTAATGGAGATATGGTTATGGTAACTGCCACTGCTAGTACGGCGAGCGGACCAAGTGACAATAACCCCAATGATGACAAAGTTACAGTTACCGTAAACGACAACAACAATACCTGGTCGCTTAATGTAATAACAGATAATTTGCGAACCCTTGGGTCAATTTCAAATTATCGGGCAGTTTTAAGCAAGGCCAACGGAACAACGTTCAATATTAATAATGCAGTGGTTAAGGTGGCCATCCCAAATGATGCCACAGTAAGTTCTTGTAGTTTTTGTACAATCATTCCGGGTTTGGGCAACAATCCCGATACCCTCAGATGGGGACCTGCAAATTATTCGAGCAACCAAACCTTTAACATCAATCTGATATATGACGCACCGCTATATAATGTAGGCGATCAGGTTGTATTAAAGGGTGCATTTACCGGTACCAACGCAACATGCAATACGCCCATGTCGGGCATGGATACGGAAACCGGCAATATTCCTGCGCCGCCAGCTCCTAATCCCAATGTCGCTTGTACGCAGCCCACACTTTCCACAACCATAATTGGTACTTCAGGCACAACGAGTTTCAGTTTTTCCAACAGCGGCAATACCGCATTGACCAATTTTACGGTAAGCGCAGATTTTCCGAATGAGGTTCAAATTACAACGATTCCAACTGCCACCTATACAACAGGCGGATTGAATGTAACCGTATCGTATTTTACCACTGCGGGAGGACCATTCACCTATAATTTTGTAACCAGTACAAGCAGCGCCAATGGAGGCACAACACTTGCAGCCGGTACTTATTTAACCCGTGTTATTTACAATTTTACAAGTCCGGTACCAGCAGGATTTATGCCAAGCAGTGCCCTGGTATTCGGTTACACCATTGTGGCCAATACCATTGATGGAATGGGAGCAGTTGATGGCGCCAACCCGCGTATTACCAACAGTGCTTGTTTGACCTGTAACGATGATAATGCCAACATGAACGGTTATTCCTGTCTGCAGGTTGCGGTTACGGTGAACGGTACCTATAATTCGACCGTTAAAAACTCTAATTGCAGTACATCGCAGGTAGTGCGAGATCCCGATCAAGGTCCAGAACGCGTAGATAAGTTTGCTGATGTGACACAGGTTTATCCACGTGATACCGTGACATTTAGTTTGAAGTTTGATCATTGTGGATTGAATCCGCTGGTTAATGCAAATTTGGTGGATGTTTTACCTTCCCAATTTACCTACATCACAGGAAGCACCAAATTTCAGAATGCAGCATATGGCGATCCGGGCAATTCTAGCAACACCCTTACCTGGAATTTGCCAACTTCTTTGTTGGGTGATCAGGTTTCTAATGCAAACAATTTTGAGTGTACGACCTACACGCTTACTTTTCGTGCGCGGGTAAACGACATGACCCTTGCGTCTACCTTGAACAACTGCTTTACCGTAAATGGAACCGTACCTGCCAATCCGGACGCGATGGAATTTTGCGACATTTCCGAATTTCAGGATTGTCAGCAGGTTCAGGTACTTCCGGTTGGTCCAAATAGTCCGAATAAGATATTCTGTTCCGATTTGACGGCACCCTTTAATGCGGTGTTTCCGGAGGATTTTATTCAATACAAATTGCAATGGCAGCACAATGGCAATTTCAATGTTGCCTATTGGTACTGGATACCCTTCCGGCTGCTTACACATTTCAGGTGGGAACCATAGTGTATAGTGCGGCGGTTCAGAATCTGATTTCTGCATACCAAATTGGTAATCCGGGTTATCAGCCATTTACCGCAACTACGGTTTCAGGTGGCAGAACCCTGTTGAAATGGGATTTTACGCCTTTGATTTTCCCGGGTAACGGGGCCCAGTTTTACATCCAATACAAAATAAAAGTAAAAACTGGTACTGCACCAACCAATATTTCGAACTGTTTTTCTGTTGAAGGATACTCGGTTGTTGGTCAGGGCAACAATGTTCGAATTGATCCGGTAACCGACTGCGACAATGTGCCCATTCAGCCGGTAGGTCCTGTTCAAACAGCCAAAGTAATTTCAGTGACCGATGGCACAGTGCAGCCAACCGAAGAGTTTTATTATACCCTGCAATTCCGCAACTCTGGACCATTTGCCGTGAATAATTTGCGAATTGCCGATGTTTTGCCCCAATATCTGGAGTTGATTCAGTCTGAGGCAATTGTATATACCAACTTACCTAACCCTACCACCTATTCCTACAATCCCACCACACGTACTTTGTACTGGGAGTGGTCAACATTGGCAGGCGCCGATATGGGCAATGCACTATCCGACCTGAAAGAAATTCGCTATAAAGTGCGTGTAAAAGCAGGTGTACTGGCGAATGTTACCTTCAACAATTGCTTTCGGATTGATGGTCAAGGCCCCAACATAGATGTGCGGCGTACCACATCGAGCAATGGAAGTGCAGAGAATGAAAACCTGACGCCTTACATCGCGCAGACGTGCAGCAATAACCTATCCGTCCTAACCCTTGCTACCGTGCGTTCGCGCAAGGGTGTAAAAGGGGATTGTGACAATGATTTTGTATATTTTGACCCTAATGGCGCCTTACCACCTGATTTGAACAACCTTAACGGGATAGGCAGAACTTTTGCCGGTGGCGAAGCAACTTATCGCCTTCAAATTTTCAACCCAGGCAATATTGTTGTTAAAAATGTGGTGCTGGTCGATATTTTACCTTTCATTGGGGATAAAGGCGTTTTACGGATTGATGAAGCGCGATTGACAGAATGGAGACCTACTCTGGCTGCTCCAATTACAGCGCCTGCAGGGGTTACGGTATATTATTCCTACGAGCAAAATCCGTGCAGGCCAGAATTCAATCCTGGTATCAATCCGTCAGGATGTACCGGCCCCAACTGGACTGCCACGCCTCCTTCCGATTTGTCTTTGGTACAATCGATTAAACTGGATTTCTCTGGGTTGGAAATTGGACCGGCAGACACTTTTTCAATCGATTGGCGAATGTTTGCCCCTTATCAAGCGCCAAACAATAAAATCGCCTGGAATAGTTTTGCTTTCCAGGGACGTAGAAAAGACAACAACAACCTGTTCTTAACTGCCGAACCGAACAAAGTGGGTATCGCAGTTAAAAGCGATCCTCGATCTGAAATTGGCAATTATGTGTGGGTAGATCGCAACATGAATGGGCTGCAAGACGAACCCTCCACAGAAGGTGTGAATAACATAAAAGTAAATTTGATCCGCTCTACGGATTTGATAAAAGGAAATATTGATGATGTTTTGATTGATTTTACTGTAACAGGTTTCGACATCAATGGAAATGCAGGGTATTACCTCTTCCCGAACCTTCCTGCGGGTAACTATTATGTGGTTTTTGATTTGGCTACCTTGCCGCCAACCACGGCTGTTACAACCCAAAATGCCAACAACAACAACAGCGATGCTTTGGATAGCGATGCCGACCCCGTAATGGGTATGACGCAAATGGTCACCCTGGGCGTACCCGAATCCAATATTACCTTGGATATGGGCATTACCCCTCCTGATTGTTTCTTATCAGGTACAAGTATTGTGCCTTCTTGCGACAACAATGGCACACCCAATAACCTGAACGACGATAAAATTACCCTTCAATCCATCACCGCATTCCGCACGGGTACTACCGGAGGCAGCAAATACACCTTAATCATTGAATATTGCCGCCCCAACCTGCCAACTGTTCAGCTGCTGGTGCAATCCGGTTTGAATTATGGACAGGTATATGGTCCGTTTGGACCATACAATGTAGCCTTTG
>JAGWYI010000383.1 GCA_018969455.1 Bacteroidota bacterium
CGACTTTTAATGTGAGCTATGGTGCATAATTGTCCCTTTTACCAACAACTTCTTAACTGCTCATCAAAAATTGTATGCCTGATAATGTGCCGCAAATACATCTGCAAAACTGATACGTTAGTAACCCTTTAAAACAAGCTGTATTGGATTAAAACTACCTGAAAATGAACAGTTTGAAGTTTATTTTCCGCCCAAAACCTTATTATATTTGCAATAAGTTTTCCTGGATGATTGATAATTCTGGAAAACTTCAAACAATTCTCCCAATTCCAATTTTTAGCTAGCCATGTGCGGTCGTTATGCTTTCGCTCCAACCAAAAAACAAATAAAAGCGCAGCTGGATGCTTTCGAACTGCCTGAAGACTTTCAGAACTTGTTCAATATAGCCCCAACCAATCATGCCTGGGTGCGTACCCTTCAATCGGGACGACGCCTGGTTAAAATGCAATGGGGTTTGGTTCCATCCTGGAACAAGGAAGTAAAAAACAACGGGAAGCTGTTCAATGCCCGATCTGAAGAAATTGAGTTGAAGCCCTCCTTCAAGCAGGCCATTCAACAGCGCAGATGCCTGATTCCTGCCGACAGTTTTTATGAATGGCGAAAGGGCCCCGGGCGTGAAAAGTTGCCTTATCGTATCCTATTACATAATGGGGCCTTGATGTGGATGGCCGGAATTTGGGAACTTTGGCAAAGGGATACACAAGCGATCTTGTCTTTTTCCATCCTGACAACCTCGCCCAACGAAGAAATGCAAAGCTTACACAATAGGATGCCTCTTATTTTAACCGAACCGGAACAACAACTCTTGTGGTTGTCAGAACAAAATTACCATGCGGTGAAACACTTGATGCGACCATTACAAAATGGCCAGCTGAAATATTATCGGGTTTCAGACCGCCTCAATCACGCTGGAACCAATGATGCACACTTACAAGATGAAGTTTCGGATGTTTTGCGCTTGTTTGACTGAATTTACAGGACAAGATTTCTATGTTGTTCCAAAAAAGCGCGTACACTGGCAAAGCTGGCCGTTTGTTTTGAAAAATAAGCTTGGGCCGCAGCGCTTTCCTCTTCATTGGCTCCAAGATGGTTGAGCATGTTGGTTAAATGCATTTTCATATGGCCCTTCTGGATACCGGTAGTAACCAGTGACCGAACAGCGCCAAAGTTTTGTGCCAAACCAACCGCCGCCACAATCATCATCAATTCATGGGCCGAGGGTTTTCCCAGCATTTCCAATGCGCTTTTGGCCAGCGGGTGTAAGGCTGTGAGTCCGCCAACCGTGCCAATCGCCAATGGAATTTTTAATTCAAAGCGAAAAAGATCATTTTCAACAGTACATGAACTTAAACTCCGATATTGACCATCTCGCGCTGCATACGTATGCCCACAGGCTTCAACGGCCCGAAAGTCATTGCCAGTAGCAATTACCACGGCATCGATGCCATTAAAGATGCCTTTGTTGTGCGTGGTTGCACGGTAAGGATCAATTTGAGCAATTCGAACGGCTGTTGCAAAACGATGCGCCAATTGATAGGCATCCATTCCCTGATTCTGTGCCAACTCTGCAAAAGAAGCAATGGGGCATTCAACCCAGGCATGAACCAAGCAATCGGGTGTGTAATTGGATAGAATAGACATGATCACTTCAATATCACGTTCTGCATCTGAAAGACCCGGATATTGTGTCAGGAAATGCTCGAGGGATTGGGCGAAACGTTCCAAAACCGTATTGATGAAATTGGCGCCCATGCTGTCGCATGTTTCAAACGAAACGCGAAGCTGGAAATAACCTGGTTCGAGCTGTGTAAAATTCATCAATTGTATATCTGTTACCCCCCCGCCTCGTTTTTCCATATTGGCTGTTAGGTCTTGACTTTCTTCGAGCAAATATTTTTTTATATCTGGAAATATGGTTTCCAGAACCTTTGCCTGGCCACCCCATAAAAAATGTACCTGACCAAGTTTAACTGTACCTAAAATGGTACAATGAAAGCCGCCTCGCTCTAACCAAAATTTTGCTGCGCTTGATGCAGCTGCAACCACGCTGCTTTCTTCAATAACCATTGGTACCGCATACAATTTTCCATTAATGAGGAAATTGGGTGCAATGCTCAGTGGCAATGGAAAATTGGTTAGCGCATTTTCGGTAAACCCGTCAATCACTTTTTGTTGCAGCGGATCCTGATGTTGCCAGGATTCAAAAACTTGTTGTGCCGGGGCAGGATCAGAAAAATGATTTTCTGCCAACCATTTAATTTTATCCTGTTTGCTCAGTTTGGAAAAACCGTTGATTACACTCGACATTGGAAAAAATGGGTTTCAGATTACTTTACGGTAAGATACGCTTCAGCCAAGGCAAGACCCCGAATTTGAAGTTGTACAAAATGGCGCAAGGTTTCGTAATCACCTTGGGCATATTTTAAAAATCCGGATGCTTGTCCAAAAATGGCCAATAAGTTCGATTTTTTTATTAAATAATAGCCATCTAAAAAATCATGCAAACCTCCGGATATGATTAATTGGTTTACTTTGCATTTAGGGCCGAGTTCGACAACCGCTTTATTTACAAATGCCAACATTTCTGCGGCGGTGTGCCCAACCGCTGCCAAGGGAGCAAAAATATTTTGCTCAACTTCCTTATTTCTGAGCAGTTCCAGCTTGGCAAAGTTGGTGCCACCGGCCGCTGCAAATTCCAAGGCTGCAAGGGGCAGTTGCAACAAAGCCCGAATGCTTTGAGGGCCCATGCCTTGTCCGACTTCCTTCACCACAATTGGATAATCGGCAATTTGGAGCAGCGACTCAATGGTTTGAAGCGGAGAGCGGGTAAAAACATCTCCTTCTGGTTGAAGCGCCTCTTGCATGGGGTTGACGTGAACAATCAATCCATCAGCTTCCAACAAATCGAGCATTTTTCGAATTTTTGCTGTCTCTCGATTTTGAATAAGTGTTTCAATTTGCGCAATTCCCAGGTTGGCATAGAGGGGAACGTCATATCCCATCCATTTTCTAACCGAAAAATCGCTCAGATATTCATCTGAATTGAGCAATTGCCGACACGATCCCAAGCCCATTCCCATTCCAAACTCTCCACATGCGCGCGCAAGATTTTTGTTTATCGTAGCCGCTTTTTCAGTTCCACCGGTCATAGAGGAAACCCAAAGTGGCACTTTGAGCGTTTTTTTCAAAAAAGGAATAGACTTCTCGGCAGCAGGATTGGGATGCGCCGAGAGCAAGGGCTCGTAATAAAAGCGTTGGTTAAGCAATTGAGCGTCCACCCTGCTTGCAAAAGCCAGTTCAATGTGATCTTGTTTGCGCGAAACGGCCGTTGGATCGTCTTGTTGCATTGCTTGGGTTGGATCAAATTTCATGCTTAAATATTTTACCGAAACAGGCAGGCATAACAATCAAACACAGGAAAGGTTTTTATCCAATTATTTGAATTCTGGATCAAAAACCCAAAGGAATAATTTTTTCAGGCGTTAGTTTCGTGGGTAAATTGCAATACTTCCTCCAGATAACGCCGGTGATTGGCCAAACGTGGAACCTTATTTTGGTTTCCAAATTTTCCACGCGCACGCATCCATCGCAAAAAAGTACCTTTCGGAACTGGTCGCAACCGCAGTCGATCGAGCGCCATGCTTTTAAAGCGTTTTGCTTCATAATCAGAATTGATGCGTTGCAGATTTTCGTCGAGCAATTGATTAAAACGTTCAAGATCTACAGGTTCCTTATCAAACTCTATCACCCATTCGTGCCCGCCTTTGCTTTGGTTTTGTTCTGAAAAATAAATTGGGGCAGCCGTGTATTCGTATACCACGACATCCATTTGCTGGCAAGTTTCTGCCAGGGCTTTGTCGGTGTCGCCCAACATAACTTCTTCCCCAAAGGCATTAATAAATTGTTTGGTTCGGCCCGTTATTAAAAAACAATGGGGATATTTCCGGGTAAACATCACGGTATCACCTGGCAAATAACGCCACAACCCGCTGTTGGTAGAAATGAGCAAAGCGTAATTTTTCCCAATTTCCACATCATCAAGGGTGACCGTTTTAGGGAATTCCTGATCCAGTTCTTCGATGGATAAAAATTCAAAAAATATGCCGTTGTCGGCAAACATCAACATATCCCGGATATTCAAATCACTTTGGGCGCCAAAATATCCTTCCGATGCATTGTAAATTTCCTGATATACAAAATCGTTGCTGGGAATGAGTTCTTTAAACGTTTTTCGGTGGGGTTCGAAGCCAACACCCCCATGCATATACGCCTGTAAATGGGGCCAAATTTCGAGCATATTGGATTTGCCGCTTTGCTCCAGAATCATACGGAACAACACGATTATCCAGGTAGGCACCCCGCCGAACATCACCACATCGTCTTGTTTGGAAACAACTTCCGCAACTTTTTTTAATTTGTCTTCAAAATTGGGCTGCAGTACAATATCAATGTCGGGTGTATAAAACATCCGGCCAATTGCGGGCATGTGTACAGTAAGCAAAGCACTGATATCGCCATATTTGGTTCTGGGATATTCTT
>JAGWYI010000384.1 GCA_018969455.1 Bacteroidota bacterium
ATAATGGGACTAATTACGGCGAAAAAAAGGAACGACGTATGGCAAAAAAAGACTGTCATATTAATGAATAATATAATTTTTAATAGGCTCTTACAAGTTGTTGGCTGTTTGTGGAAGGCAAGGGTCTGAACAATAACGACGTGAAGGTCGGCTGTGTTGGCCCAAACCCAAAAGATTTTTGACAAAATTTAAAGAAAATACGCTACTTTGGTTTCCAGACCTTTGATACTTAATAAAATAGTTTTAAAACCTCCATGATAATTGAAAGGGAAAGATTTTGGCGCCATGCAAGGCTTATTTTTGAGGGAATAGCCATGCCTTGTTGCCTAAATAATAAATGCAACATAGCGTTAAAAGATTTGCCTTTCAGCAATTCGAAGGTTTTAAAACAGTTTCTTACATTTGAGCCATGGATTATCCAGTACATTTTCTCGAGAATCAATCAGAATTCGATGTTGTAATGCAGCAGCTGCTGGCCAGCTCCTGGATTGGGTTTGATACAGAGTTTGTGGGAGAGAAGACCTTTGTTCCTGTATTGTGTCTCATTCAAATCGTAACCGAACACGATATTTATTTGATTGATACCCTTAAAATTGCGGAATTGACCGGTTTCTTAAGGCTGGTTGAAAATCCGGATATTCTTAAAATCACGCATGCGGGCGACAACGATTACCGCTTGTTGAACACGCTTTTTGCAACAGTGCCCAATAACACGTTCGATACCCAAATTGCGGCGGGTTTTGTAGGCTACAATTATCCGGCAGGCTTTGGAAAGATTGTGGAAAAAGAATTGCGGGTAAATTTGGCCAAAAGCCACACCATCGCCGATTGGGAGGCCAGGCCCATTGAAGCAAAGGCGCTGAGTTATGCCATTGAGGACGTGAAGTATTTGCCGGGTTTGCATCAAAAGTTGACCCAAAAATTGCGTCGACACAAACGGGAAGAATGGGCGCGTGAAGAAAATCGAAAATGGGAGTCTGCTTCCTTCTACCAAACCGACCCTTACAAGGAGGTATTGGCCAACGAATTCATTCATCAGCTGGATTTTAAAGATAAAATATTTTTAATGCGTCTTTTTGCCTGGCGGAGAGAAAAAGCGGCAGAATATAACATTCCAAAAGAATCCGTGTTGCAAAGCCGGCACATCAGTACCGTATTGCGTGCAGCCAAAGACGGCGCCAATGGGTTTCGCTCCAATCGAACTTTGCCCGAGGGCATTTGGCGAAAATTTGTAGGCGACTGGCAAGCGCTGGCGCAAGCACCTGCCTCCGAAGCCGAAAAGGCATTTCTACAGGCTTTGCCAAAACCTGCCCCCGACGATCCCGAGCGGGAATGGGCCATGGAGTTGATGTACCATTTTGTGAAAAAACAGTGCATTGCGCATGAAATAAGCGCGGCTTTGCTCTTTCCCAAGGGCGATTTCAACAGACTGAAAGCTGGCAATCCCGACTTCGACCATTCGATACTCGAAGGGTGGCGTGCTGCCCTCCTGGGTGAAAATTTGGTACAGTGGTTAAGACGAGGGGCCTACATCGACATGAGTTGGCAAAATGCTTCCTGTATTTTGAATATGCGTTAAAAACCGGTTCTCAAATCGGTTCAAATGTCTGTAAAGACCCGTCTTGCAGGGTGCATTCTGCAAAATACCGCCACAAAGCTGCAGCATGCAAAGCCTGGAATATCTGGTTGTTGCGCAATAACCGCAAAACCTCCAATTCGGGAAGCACCTGCACTGCAATTTCTTCGGTGACGTCAAGGGTTTGTTCGGCAATCTGTTGTACGCCTCGAGCCAGAAAAATATACCCTGTATTGGTATGGGTAGCCGGGTTGGCCGAGGCCTCCATCCAAAGTTGCCACTCCCCTCCCCCATATCCCGTTTCTTCCAGCAATTCCCGCTGCGCACAATCCAACAGGTTTTCCCCGGCGTCCGGTACACCCGCTGCCAATTCGAAAAACACAGCCCCAATGCCATGCCTGTATTGACGAATGAGTACTACCTCGCGTGCGGGTGTGAGCGCAAGCACAATCACCCAGGAAGGATATTCGAATACAAAATAATCCTCAATTATAGCCCCGTTGGGCAAAGCAACTTTGTCTTCCCTGAGTGTCATATACGGCTGACGATCAAGTACATAATGGCTTTCCAATACCTGCCATTTTTGCGGTTCCGACATCTTTTAGGCGATTTTATAAAAAAGTTGCCTAAAAGTAAGGGCTTTGGTTTATCCTTGCATTGAAATTGGCAAATGGTTCCGAGTTAACTTGAATCGACTGCTTGTTTCAGCCCAGTTTTGTCCCGTTCAACATACCCTTTTGAATGAAAGCTCAATCATCTTTCTGGTTTGCTCTTGCCAGTGTTGCCGCTGTCGCACTGCTTCATCTATTCACGCAATATGCCAATTGGCCAGTCGATGGCGCAATTTTACTTACTGCTCGGTGGTGGGCCATCGGCGCTTTGTGCATTTATGGCTATGCCAAACGCAAACTAACAGCCTGGATATTAATCAGTATGGTCATCGGCATGGCCATCGGTTATGATTTTCCAGGAATTGGAAGCAACCTGGAAGTCCTGAGTAAAATTTTTATTCAATTAATCAAAACCGTAATAGCTCCGCTGTTGCTGTCTACCCTGGTCGTGGGCATAGCCGGGCAAAGCAATGCACATTCAGTGGGCCGAATGAGTGCCAAGGCATTTGCCTATTTTCTTACCGCTACGGGCATTGCGCTGGTTATCGGACTGCTTACCATCAATTTGACACAGGCAGGCTCGGGAATTCAAAACAAAAGCGCAGCAACAGTTACGCTTGAAACCCCTGCTTCCAACCTGACAGCGGTGATAGATTCGGTAAAGGGCACCTATAAATTGCAGTATGCAGGAAAAGAAATTACACCGCCAGCTCCAAAAGTAAGGCAACAATGGAAAGAAGTTGTGTTGCACATTTTTCCCGAGAATGTAGCCAAAATGGTGCATGAAGGCGCTGTATTACAAATTGTGATTTTTAGCCTTATTTTTGGATTTGCACTCCGACAAGTTGAGGATCATTACCGATTGCCGATGCTCAACTGGCTGGAATCACTGGGTGAAGTGATGTTCAAATTTACCAACATCATCATGTATTTTGCGCCTTTTGCCGTAGGAGGCGCCATGGCTTACACCATTGGTACGATGGGCTTTGAGGTGGTTTGGAATTTGTTGAAGTTGCTCGGAACGCTTTATCTGGCATTGATCGTGTTTATTTTAACGGTCTTTTTACCAGTATTGTTCTTTTTTAAAATACCCATTGTCCCCTTTTTTAAAGCCATTTACGAACCAGCCTCTTTGGCATTTGCTACGGCCAGTTCTGAAGCAGCATTCCCCAAAGCCATGACTGCCATGGAACAATTTGGTGTACCGCGAAAAATTGTTTCCTTTGTTTTGCCTACAGGGTACAGTTTTAACCTCGATGGATCTACTTTGTATTTGTCTCTTGCATCGGTATTTTGCGCGCAGGCAGCGGGCATTTCGCTGTCATGGGAAACCCAACTGGCATTAATGGGCACCTTGTTGCTAACTTCCAAAGGCGTTGCCGGCGTACCTCGGGCCTCCTTGGTTATCCTGGCCGCCACCGTAAATCAATTCAATATTCCAGAATGGCCCATTGCCGTAATATTGGGCGTGGATGCTTTGATGGATATGGGCAGAACCTGTGTCAACTTGATGGGCAATTGCCTGGCATCGGCAGTAGTTGCCCGTTGGGAAGGCGAATTCAATCCGGATGGCGATCAAACAGAAATGTAATTCCTATCTTGGTCCACATCAAATTAGGTGCATGGCATTTTCACGTTTTGTGTATAACAATCTTTATGCATCAGGATAAATCAACAAAAAAACCTGATTTAGCCATAAAATTCTGTAAATCCTGGTAAATTTTGAATTAAGTCAACTACAAAAACCAGGATTTGCTACGTATTTGCAAGCGTTCGAAAAAAAAATTGCATACCTGCCTTTTTGTGCATCTTTATGTCAAAATTAAATGGCATGTACAAATATTTGTTGCTTTTCTTTATAAACCTGGCCACGATTGTACAGGCACAACACCTGAATGTAAAAATCAGCGAGTTGGCCAATCCCAATGAGCCGTCTATTTGCATAGATCCAAAGCGGCCTAACCGATTGGTTGCGGGCGCCAATTTGAACAATGTATTTGTTTCCTCCGATACGGGTAAAACCTGGTCTGTCAATCAATTAAACTCACCCTATGGCGTGTGGGGCGACCCCTGCATTTCAGTCGACACCAATGGCCACTTTTATTTTGTACACCTTTCAAACCCACCTAACGGAAGCTGGATTGATCGAATTGTGGTCCAAAAAACCGAAGACTTTGGCCAAACCTGGTCAGATGGTGCTTTTACCGGACTAAATAACAAAAAAGCGCAAGACAAGCATTGGATCGCTCTAGATCAAAAGACCAATTTCCTGTACATGAGTTGGACAGAGTTTGATAAATACGGCTCCAACAATCCCCAAGACAGTTCCCGGATTTTATTTTCAAAAAGC
>JAGWYI010000385.1 GCA_018969455.1 Bacteroidota bacterium
CAGGCACCCCGAAATACAACTCACCATTGAAGGGCATACCGACAACATCGGCGATGCGGAAAAAAACAGGATCCTCTCGCTCGAACGCGCTCGCGTAACTGCCCGATATCTGGTGGAAAAAGGCGTAAGCGGAAAACGAATTGCCGCATTTGGATATGGAAGCGCCAAACCACTTAGTACCGAAAATTCCGCAGAAGGCCACGCCAAAAATCGAAGGGTAGTATTTATTCTGCGGTAGATTGCATCCATTTGTCGGAAGGAAAACACTTGATGCAGATCAGTTAAAACCATTCTCTCCATGTGGTGTTTTTTCTGTATCTTTGAATAAAAACAAAATTAAAATGTTCAAAATATCAAAAATTGCCCTGTTCCCAGCACTTGCTTTCGCCCTCTTTGCGCATTGCGCTTCCAAACCCGAAGCCACCGCACAGGCAATTACTGCGGTTCCACCAGCACAGGAAGCGACTCCCGATTTGACCGGCCTAAGTAAAGCAACCTTTGCCGGAGGCTGCTTCTGGTGCCTCGAAGCGGTTTTTGAAAGCATTAAAGGGGTCAAAGAAGCCGTTTCCGGTTATTCCGGTGGAAATGAGGCCAATCCTTCCTATGAACAGGTGGGCTCCGGTTCTACCGGTCATGCCGAATCTGTAGAGGTATACTACGATTCTACTCAAATCCATTTTCCCGAATTGGTACGTGTTTTTTTTGCATCCATTAACCCAACTCAAGTCAACGGACAAGGCCCTGATCACGGCAGACAATATCGTTCCATCGTTTTCTACCAAAATGCGCAAGAGCAAAAAATTGCCCAGGATTTCATTGATCAACTGAATCAATCAGGAAAGTTGGGCGCTCGGGTCGCCGTTGAAGTAACTGCTTTTTCGCGCTTCTGGCGCGCAGAAGAATACCACCAAAACTATGTGGTGCACAATCCCGGAAACCCGTACGTGCAACACGAATCCTTACCACGTTTGCGCCGAACCCTCGAACAAGTACCCGAGCTGGTGAAAGAAAAGAAGTAAGATGCAATTTCCGATTTCCGAATTTCACTTTCGGAAATCGGAAATCATAATCAGGGTTGGTTTTTATCATTTCTAAATGTAAAGTGTATATTTTACCTTTACCAGCCTATGAAATTACTGTACCACGACAACGTTCTCCTTCACGAAACAGGCCAGCACCCCGAAAATCGCTTGCGACTGGCCCATTTCGAACATTTAGTGTCCCTGGATGCTGCGCCCGATGGAACGCATGCTCTAAGCAGCATACATCCCGAATCCTACATCGAAAAGGTGCTGGATCATTGTGAACACGGCCGCCCGCTCGACGGTGATACCAAGGTGCATCATCAAAGTTTCCTGGCCGCAACTACCGCGGTCGGATTGGCGCTCCTTGCCATGGAGCAACGCGATTTTGCCATCCTCCGACCACCCGGTCACCATGCCTTTCGAACAGAAGCGCGTGGGTTCTGTATCTTCAACAACGTGGCAATTTGTGCCCAAAAAGCCGTTGAAGCAGGCAAAAAAGTACTTGTTTTTGATTTCGACGGCCATCTTGGAGATGGAACCATGGATATTTTCTACGACAGCGATCAAGTATTGTTCTGGTCGCTGCATCAATACCCGGCCTACCCGGGTAATGGTTCAGCGCAGGAAATTGGCATCGGTCCCGGAATCGGATTCAACATTTGTCAACCAATTCCTCCCGGCGCCGGCGATGATATTTTTATGCATGCAGTACATTATATGCTCCCCATCGCCCTGCAATTTAATCCGGATCTAGTGGCCGTATCGGCCGGGTTCGATGCGCATCAATTCGAACCCCTCCTTGAACTGCGCGCATCGCTCCATTTTTATTACAAAATTGGCCAATTGTTGGCAGCACACTTTCCCGGTAAAATATTCACGGTACTCGAAGGCGGTTACAACGCAGAAGTTTTGGCACAAGGCGTGTCAAATTTTGTCGCAGGAATCAATGGAACGCCAATGCCATTCGACGAAGCGCCTACCAGCTCGGGTTTGCGGGTATGGGAAACTTACGAAAATCACCTCCATACCGCAGCTGGATTGCTTTCTAAATATTGGAAATTTTAATATGAAAGGGGTTTTAAATCAGTTTTTTCAACCCAAAAGCATCGCTGTTATTGGGGCAACCGAAAAAAAGGAAAAAATTGGTTATGCGGTGCTGGTTAATTTGTCAAATTTTCAAGGTAAAGTATACCCGGTCAATCCCAAATACACCCAAATTCTGGATAAAACTTGTTATAAACGCCTTAAAGACCTTCCGGAAACGCCATCTCTGGCTATTTTGGCAACACCAGCTGCCACTACTCCGGCCATTTTAACCGAATGCGGCAAAGCGGGCATTCTCTGCGTGGTAATTCTATCTTCCGGTTTCAAGGAGGTAGGCACTGAAGGGGAACGCATCTACCGGGATATGTTGCATGTGGCCTCAAAATACCGAATCCGCATCATCGGCCCCAATTGCATCGGCATTCTGTCCCCCGAAATTGGCCTTAACGCAACCTTCGCATCGGCAATCCCTGGCCCGGGCCGGGTTGCATTTATTTCGCAAAGTGGCGCTCTTGGCGCCGCCATTCTCGATTGGGCGGCAGAAAAACGCGTCGGTTTTAGCTACTTTGTTTCCATGGGAAATATGGCCGATATCAGTTTCGATCACCTGATCGATTATTTTGGCCAGGATAGCCGCACCGCCTGTATCCTGATTTATATGGAACACCTGGTTAATGCACGCAAGTTTATGAGCGCCGCCCGTGCTTTTGCCCGTTCAAAACCAATTGTTATTCTGAAGGCGGGCGCCACCCGTGAAGGCGCTCGGGCCGCTATGCTGCACACCGGCGCCCCGGCAGGAAATGATTTGGTTTATGATGCGGCCTTTCGTCGAGCCGGACTTATTCGGGTTCACACCATCCAACAATTTTTCGATTGTACCCAGGCACTGGCTAATCAGCCGCTCCCTTTGGGAAAACGACTTTGCATCATTACCAATGCTGGAGGGCCAGCCATTATCGCTGTAGATGCCCTGATCCGCCGTAGAGGAACACTTGCCTCCCTTCAGCCGGAAACCATCCAGAAACTCAATGTCGCTCTGCCCGATATCTGGAGCAAAAACAATCCGGTTGATATGGGTGGCGATGCGGGAGCCGAACAATATCGAGCGGCCATTCGAACCTGTTTGTTCGATCCCAATGTCGATGCTCTGCTGGTTGTTTTAACCGCTCAACAGGTTACAAATGCAACAGCCATCGCCGAAATTGTGGTGCAAGAATCTAAAGCCGTTTTTCCCAAGCCGGTTTATGCCGCCTGGATGGGATATAGCTCGGTGCTTGAGGGCCGGCAAGTACTTGAAAAAGGCAAAATACCGTGGTATCCATTCCCCGAACGCGCCATCGAAGTATTTATGAACATGGCAAATTACAAGGAAAACCTCGATTTGCTGTCGGAAATGCCCCCCGATCAACCCATCGGTTTTTCAGATATTCGCCAGGAAGAAGCCAAATTGCTGATCCGCGAAATTCAAAATGCAGGGCGTACCCAACTCGATGAGTCTGAAAGCAAACAATTGCTCTCCTTTTACGGGATCCCTTCCAACATCAGCCTGCGTGCACATTCCAAACAGGAAGCCATTCAACAAGCTGAAAAATTGGGATATCCCGTGGTGCTTAAAATTGATTCGCCTGATATTTGGTATAAAATGGAGGTGGGCGGTATTCGAACAAACATTGAAAACCCCGAAGAATTATCCCAGGCCTATCAAGCCACCATGGATTATGTACGAAAAAAACGCCCAGATGCCCGAATTCATGGCGTCACAATCGAAAAAATGCAGGTATTCCAGCATGAACTGTTTATTGGGTCGGAAAAAGACCCCGTTTTCGGACCGGTTATTACCTTTGGCATGGGCGGAATTACAGGCGATATTTGGCAAGATCGAACCATTGGCCTTCCGCCCCTCAATTTGGCGCTGGCCAAACGCCTCATCGAACCAACAAAAGTGTACCAACTTATGCAAGGGTATGGAAATCAATCCAAAACACCCGTATCGCTGCTCGAAGATGCACTTTGCCGGTTTACTTATCTCTTGATGGATTTTCCCGATATCCGGTCAATTGAAATTAATCCTTTTGCCATGCAGCCGCAGGCAGGCCTGGCACTTGATGCAAAAATTATGCTCGAACGCAACCCCAGCCTGCAAAATGACCCTTATGCACACCTAAGCATTTTACCCTACCCAACACAATGGATCAAAAAAGTTAAATTACGAAATAAAATTGAGCTCACCCTGCGCCCGATTCGACCGGAAGATGAATTGATGGAGGCCGAACTCGCGCGGGCTGCCTCCAAACAAAGTCTCTACTTCCGCTTTTTTGGTTATGTACCCGGAATTGACCACCGCTTTCTGTCGCGCCTTACCCAGGTGGATTACGACCGGGAAATGGCCATTGTTGCTCAGATTGAAGAAAATGGCATCGATAAAATTATTGGCGAAGTTCGTATTG